>CALHQN010000053.1 GCA_938036585.1 uncultured Campylobacter sp. | reverse complement strand
GTGCGATCTTCACGCGCTCGCTCCGCGCCGTTTCATGCTGCAAAATTTCTCGTCCTTCGCCGCAAATTCTGCGCCGTAAAATCTTGCGCGTCGCAATCTTTCTTTATGAAATTTTACGTCGCAAAATTCCGCTTCGCCAAATTTTGTTGCAAAAAATCCTGCGTTTTGCAGCGCAGTAAATTTAAAAGGCGCAGCGGCGCAAAGACTAGGACTGCGTCGCAGCCCTTTTGCGGCGGCAAATTTGAAAAGCGTGCCGCTACGAAATTTTACCCAGTCGAATTTTGCTACGTTAAATTTCATTTTAAGTTCTAAATTTGGCGTCCGGAACTTCATCTCGCTAAATTTCGTATCGTGAAATTTAGCCGCATAAAATTTCGCAGCGCGAGCTAAAAAAGCCGTTTCGCGCAATCTTGCTTTGTAAAATTTAATGCCGCGTGCCCTAAATTTCGACTTGCAGAATTCCATGCCGCGAAAGTTTGTCTTTAAAAATTCTGTTCCGTAGGTCGCAAAATTTGCATCACGAAATTTCTCGTCGCGAAATTTAAAATGCGAGTGCCGTGATTGCCGAATTTGTCGCGTATGACAAAGCGTTTCATTGCAAAATTTAAAACCGCGAAGCGCGGCATGGTGCACCCTAGGCTCTGCGCCGTAAGGATAAAATTTAACGCCGCTCCCGCGAAATTCCGCCGCGCAAAATCCCGCAGCTGCGAATCGGGCATTAAAATTTGAGTTTTTGTAGGGCTTTTGCACGGGTCGCCTACATATATTTTTCTAAAACGCGCGGAATTTCGATTCTGCCGTCTTTGCGCTGGTGGTTTTCCATCACCGCGATCAGTGTGCGGCCGACTGCGAGCGAGGAGCCGTTTAGCGTGTGGACGAGGCTGTTTTTCTTGCCGTCTTTGAAGCGGATCTTGGCTCTGCGCGCCTGGAAATCGCAACAGTTGCTGATCGAGCTGATCTCTCGGTATTGGTTCTGCCCCGGTAGCCAAACCTCCAAATCCACGGTCTTTGCGGCGCTAAAGCCCAGATCGCCGCTGCAAAGCAGCATGTGTCTGTGCGGAAGGCCAAGGCTAGCTAGCAGATCGCTCGCGCACGAAATCATCTCCTCAAGCATCTTTGCGCTATCTTCGGGGCGCGTGATGGCGACGAGCTCGACCTTTTCGAACTGGTGCTGGCGGATCATGCCGCGCGTATCGCGCCCCGCCGAGCCCGCTTCCTTGCGAAAGCAGTGGCTGTAGCTGGTGAGCTTGATCGGCAGCTCCTCGCTGCGTAAAATTTCATCGTTAAAGAGATTCGTCGCCGTAACCTCGCTCGTAGGGATGAGGTAGAGGTTTTGCTCCTCGTCGTCAACGCGGTAGAGGTCGTCTTTAAATTTAGGCAGCTGACCCGTGCCGTAGAGGATCTGATCGCGCACCAAAAACGGCATATTTACGAGCTCGAAACCGCGCGAGTTATTAAATTCTATCATGTAGTTGATGAGAGCCATATTCAGTTTCGCGCCCAGCCCACGGATCGCGGTAAAGCGGCTGCCGCTGAGTTTAACGCCGCGCTCGAAATCAAGCCATCCCAGCGCCTCGCCGAGATCGAAGTGCTGCTTGGGCGCGAAGTCGAACGTGCGCGGCTCAAGTACCTTTTTGATACAGACGTTTTCGTTCTCGTCCGCACCGATCGGCACGTCGTCGTCGATGATATTCGGTACGCACGCGGCGATCGCCTCTAGGCTCTGCTCGCGCTCGTTTACGAGCTCACTTAGGTTTTGGATATTTTGCTTGTTTTCCTCAAGCTGAGATTTTAGCGCGCCTACGTCTTTGCCTTCGCGCGCAGCGAGACCGAGCTCCTTGCTCTTTGCGTTTTGCACGGCTTGAAGGTTTTCAAGATCGCTCTTTTTGGATTTTAGCTCGTTGTAGGCATCTAGCAGCGTTTGCAGGGTCTGCGGCGGGACTTTTTTGGCGATTAGTTTTTTATTAAATTCGTCGAAATTCGTCTCGATCAGTTTTAAATTTATCATTTTCTGCCTCTTTTTGGTAATTTAAATTGCGACATTTTAACCAAAGTTTGCTTTAAATACTCAAATTTGCGTAAAATTTTTACCTCGCCGTTTCACGCGGTATTCCGCCGCTAGATACCTATTGAGACAAGCGTATGGCGCGTAAACGAGGCGGTTGGCGGAACGCCCTGAAATTTAGCGAATAAATTTCAAGTCGCTTTGAGGGTGTGCGGCACGAAGTGCGGTCTCATGGGCACCGGTGTTTAATTTCGTAGAATAAGCTGTACGTCGGATGCCCGCCGCGCGGTAGAACATAAGGAGCGAAGCCAAAACAATCCGATAATAAATGCCGTCTTACCGGGCGCGTGCGGCAAAACATACGGAGCAAAACGGTAAGGTCAGGCGAGCTAAAATTTGAAGCAGATGGCGACCCTTGCGGGATTTGAACCACGCGTTTTCGCACTGAGAATGCAACGTCCTGAGCCACTAGACGAAAAGGTCAAGAAGCCGCATTATAGCGACAAAAACAAAATTTTAGATAAAATGCCTGCCGCAGCACAAGCGCAAATCGCTTGGAATTTTAAAAGCCGGCGCGGCATAGATAAAATTTGCGACGTAAATTTTATGATTTGGCTGAAATTTCATATATGAAAAAAGTCTAGCCGATCTTTTCCATCGCCCTGTTTTTAAACGCTACGGGATTAGCGATAAATTGGAAGCTAACCGCCGTACCGCCGGTGCCTCGCACCACTATGGTGCCGAATTTTAAAATTCTCCCCAAAATACTCTGCATTACGGATATGCTTTCGATTTTTTCATATTTTAGCTCGACCGTTTCGCGACTAATAAGGCCCTTTTTGCCGATTATACGCTGATTGGTGATAGCAAGCTCGTTTGTTTTTAAAACGATAAACCCGTGAATTAGCGCCGCTATAAAACCGCCAAAGCATATGAATGAAAGTCTATCATCTTTATTTATGATTCCAACTATCGCGGGAATCAATATGACGATAGCGGAGATAAAAACCGCCCGGTGAATTTTGGCTTTAGCAATTACATTTTCGCCATTTAGAAGGTTAGACTCTACGTAACCCATAAATATCCTTTAAAAGAATTTTAGGCTTGAATTATATCCCCGCCCCATTAATTTTGACTTAAATTTTATGCGGCGGCGGCTCATGCAATGGCGGCTTGGACAACCGGAATTTGCGCGTAAAATTTGCATTAAATTTTACTTTGTCGGCTGCGAAATTCGGTGCAAATTTATGGCTAAATTATGCGCACTAGGCTTTTAAAATTTTAAATTTAGCGTAGTGAAACTGCCTCGCTCGCGGCCTGGCGATCGCCCTATGCTGCATAAATTTTATCGAAGTCCCGAAGTTTGATGAAGCGCGCGCGGAGTTTAAAATTTTACAAATACGCTAAATTTTATAGCCGCGCGATACGTTTGAAATTTTAGCGCGTGATACGAACTCGCTATGGTTGAGGCAAGCCCTTGTGAATATAAAATTTGTTAGCGCAAAGTGCGAAAAAACGGCTAGCGTGCGAAAAATTTTAAGCTCGCTAGCCTAATTTGAAATTTTACAGCTGCCCGCTCTAAAATCCGAGCGCTTTTTGAATCGCGAGCGTCTGCGCGACGACGCGCTCGAGCTGCTGTAAATTTAACATATTCGGTCCATCCGAAAGCGCGTGGGCGGGATCGGGGTGCGTTTCGTAAAAAAAGCCGTCCACGCCCACGGCCGCCGCCGCTCGCGCAAGGTACGGCACGAAGCGCGAGTCGCCGCCGCTCGTAGCGCCGATACTAGGCATCTGCACGCTGTGCGTCGCGTCGAAAATCACCGGCGCAAACTCGCGCATAATCGGCAGCGAGCGCATATCGACGATCAAATTTCCGTAGCCGAAGGTGCTGCCGCGCTCGGTGAGCCAAACGCCGTAGCGGCGCGCCAGATCGTGCATCCCGTCGCCGCTTCGCTGTGGGGCGTTTGCAGCGTCTCCGGTACTGCAAGCATGGGCAGAATTTTGTGCGTCCGGTCGTGCGCCGCAAGAATTTTGCGCGCCTAGCGCGGAAGAGCCGTCATTTGCACCGCTTCGGGCGCTGTTTTGCGCGCTACAAATTTCGGCATCGCCGGAGCAGGCGCTGTTTTTAGCGGTCTTTGTATCGCTAGATGCCGCGCCGCCTTGCGGGGTATAAGCCCGTGCGCTGCGGGTTTGCAGCACCTTTTCGACGCTGTGTTTCATCGCCTGCGGTGATAGAAACTGACCTTTTTTGATATTTACTACCGCTTGCGTGCCGGCTGCGGCGACGAGCAGGTCGGTTTGGCGGCACAAAAACGCCGGTATCTGCAGCACGTCGGCGACGCGCGCGGCGGGCTCCGCCTGGTAGCTTTCGTGGATGTCGGTTAAAATTTTATAGCCGAATTTATCCTTTACTTCGGCTAAAATTTCGCAGCCTCCCTGCAATCCCGGGCCGCGGAAGCTTGAGATGCTGGTGCGGTTGGCTTTATCGAAGCTGCTTTTAAAGTAAAATTCCACCCCGTCCATTTCGTTAAATTTGCGTAAACTTTCCGCGACTTTCATTATCAGCTCGCGACTTTCGATCACGCAGGGTCCTGCGATCAGTATCATGAAATATCCTTTTTTAAACTTTCCGCGATTTTAGCGAAATTTTACTAACTCTTAATAGGGCTTGCCGAAAAATTTCTCGTAATGTTCGTAAAAGCGCTTGTAGTAGGGGTTTGAGTAGCGTTTGCGCATGCCGTAGTTGTAGCACTCGATCGTGTCTTTGATATTTTTGTCTTTAGCGTTCCAGCATTTGCGTAGGATTTTGGCGCATTTGGTGAGGTTGTACATAGGGTTGAATATATAATCTATCTCATTTTGGCTGAAATTTACGGCGTTTAGCTGCCCGAGCCCTACGTCGATGCTAAAGCCGTCCTCATACAGGTACTTGGCGATCTGCACGGCGTAAATTTCGTTTGCCGGTATGATCGTAACGACCCATTTGCTGGAATTTAGGCTATAGTTGCTCGTCTTGATGCGGATATTTTGATTGCGCAGGCTTGCGAAATAATCGGCGTTTGCTTTGTTTGTCAAAAAGGAGATCGTGTAGGGCTCGAAGTCGCTTTCGATTTTGACGATAGTGTATAAAATTTCAGGCTTTACCCCTTCGTTTTGCGCTACTGCGGCGATGGCGTTTACGATCTCGTTCGGCGAGTAAGCGGGGGCTTGAAGCGCCAAAAACAGGGCGAAAAGCAACTTTTTCATCTAAATTTACCGAGCCTTTGATAAAATTTTATGTCGCAAGTATAGCACAATTTCAGTCTTTTCATCATTGTTTAAGTGAAAATTAATCGTATTGGATATATAATCACATTTCTTTTTTAAACCCAAACGGTCGCTTAGCTCAGCTGGTAGAGCGCCACCCTTACAAGGTGGATGTCGCAGGTTCGATCCCTACAGCGACCACCATTTTGAAATCCTTGGATTTCATACTTCTTTAGCACTTGCGCTGCGAGTGTGATTTTTGGTGCGACGGTAGTTCAGCTGGTTAGAATGCCGCCCTGTCACGGCGGAGGTCGTGGGTTCGAGCCCCATTCGTCGCGCCACTTCTTACGATGTCTTGCTAGCTCAGTAGGTAGAGCATCTCACTTTTAATGAGGGGGTCGTTGGTTCGAATCCAACGCAGGACACCATCTATCAAATTTCCCCCCTATTTTTAGTTTTTTGATTTTTTTAAAAGCCCTA
>CALHQN010000052.1 GCA_938036585.1 uncultured Campylobacter sp. | reverse complement strand
TAATGAGTGATAAAAATATCGAATATAGGGATTTTATCTAAACCAAAGCAGTCTTAAAACTAAATACGCAATCGAGTCAAGCAAAATAAAATTTCGGGCGGCGCAAACCGCCCGAAACGTAGCCCGAGATACCGCGCTAAGCCTTACTGCTCGTAAAAGCCGCTCGGTTTGGAGATCGTGTCGATGTAGATGTTTTTGGTCTGTGTGTAGTGCTCCAAGATCATCTTGTGCGTCTCGCGACCGATGCCCGATTCTTTGTAGCCACCAAACGGCGCGCCGGCGTGGATCTGGTTGTAGGTATTGACCCACACGCGACCCGTCTCAAGCAGACGTGCGACCGTGAGCGCTTTTGCGATGTCGCGCGTAAATACGGCGCCGCCTAGTCCGTAGAGGCTATCGTTTGCCATACGGACGAGCTCGTCTTGATCTTTAAATTTAATCACGACGCCCACAGGGCCGAAGATCTCCTCCTGCGCCACGCGCATGTCGTTGCGCACGTCTACGAGTAGCGTAGGCTCGACGAAAGCCTCTCCCGCGCTATGTCGCTTGCCGCCCACGGCGATCTTAGCGCCTTCCTCTACGCCGATTTTTACGTACTCTAAAATTTTATCGGCTTGCTTTTTGTTGATCTGGCATCCCATCTGGGTGTTTGGATCGAGCGGATCGCCCACCTTAATGCGCTTAAATTTCTCCACGAGCGCCGGTACGAATTTATCGTATATGCCCTCCTGCACGAAGATCCTACTTCCCGCGCAGCAGACCTGACCTTGGTTGAAAAGAATTCCCAGCTGCACGCCGTCGATCGCAACGTCGAAATCGCAATCATCAAAGATGATATTTGCGCTCTTGCCGCCAAGCTCAAGCGTAGCGGGGATGATCTTTTGCGCCGCGGCTAGCGCGATGCCTCTGCCGACCTCGGTAGAGCCCGTAAACGCGAGCTTGTCAAGCCCTTTGTGGGTGCGGACGAACTCGCCTGCTTTGCTTCCCTTGCCGGTTACGACGTTGATGATGCCCTTTGGAAGCAGCGGCGCGATTAGGCGGATGAACTCCAAAATGCTAAGGCTGGTCTCGGAGCTTGGCTTAAACACGCACGTATCGCCCGCAGCAATCAGCGGAGCGAGCTTCCACGCAGCCATCAAAAACGGGAAATTCCACGGCACGATCTGTCCTACTACGCCGATCGGCTCGCGCAAAACGACGGATAAATAGCGCTCTTTTAGCATATTCGCGCTGCCCTCCTCGCCCAAAATCACGCCCGCAAAATAGCGGAAATGCTCGATCGACCACGCTACGTCGACCGCGCGCGTCTCGCGGATCGGTTTGCCGTTGTCGATAGTCTCTACGGTGGCGATGAACTCGGCGTTTTGCTCCAGGACGTCGGCGATCTTATTTAGCAGCGCGCTGCGCTCATAAACGCTGGTGCGACGGAAGCTCTCAAATGCCTTGCGGGCTGCGGCGACCGCTTTATCGACGTCCGCCTTGCTAGCATCTGCGATCTTTGAAATTTTCTCGCCGGTAGCGGGATTAAAAACGTCTAGGTTCGCGCCGCCTTCGGCACCCATAAACTCGCCGTCGATGAAAAGCTTATAGCTTGGTTGGATTGTAGCCATGCTTACTCCTTACGTGAAATATGACATTTGCTATTATATATCCGCGGTGGTTAATGCGGCATAAATTTCGGAGCGAAAATCGGTTAAAATTTTGCGGTGTGTAAATTTGAGAAGCAATGCAGCGCCCGCGAAATTTTAAAATTTAATCTGCGCGCGCGACAGCGGAGGGTTTGAGGAGTTTTGAAGCCGCGTGAAATTTAAGCCGGCGCGAGCGGCGAAATTTCAAAAGGTAACGTTTATGGAATGAGAGCGGAAATTTGGCTACGATAAAATTTCAGAATTCGGCTTTGCTAAATTTTAAAATTCGCTTGCTTTGAAATTTTAAAATTTAGCTCCGTCGGAATTTTGAACTCGGCTTCGTTAAAATTTTGAAATTTTGTGAGGTAAAATTTTAGAAACATTTTGCGGAATAAATTTCTAAAACTATCTTTAGCGGAGCGGGCGAGCGGTTTAAATTTACGGCGCACGGCGATCGAGTCCGCACCTACAGCCCAAAAGGAAGCCTCCGATAAAATTTTAAAATTTTACGGGATTAAATTTCTAAAGCATTTTTTGAGATAGAATTTCTACAACTATCTTTCGCGCAAACTTTGCAAGCCCCTTAACGCTCGCCCGTAAAGCTCGCTTGGACACGGGCGACATCCGAGCAAGACGAAAGTGCGGCGCCGAAAGTAGCCGCAGCTGTTTTGCAAAAGTAGATACAGGCGGCAGAACCCGCGCTACTCGCAGCCCTCGGGCGCAGCGGGTATAACCGCTCGTGCGCACAGCCTAAGCTCGTGCGCGTAGTTTGGACGCAGGGGGGATAACTATTCGCCGCGGCTCGCGCACAACTTAGATGCAGAAGCGCAATCGCTTGTGCTGCAATTTAAACACAGTGATTCAACCGCTCGCGCTACGGCTCGCGACCCGTTCGAGCACAGGGAAAGACAACCGCTCTGCGTGCGTCAGGCTCATTCAAGCCAAAAAAAATCGAACTAGGCGTACGAAACTAATGTTATCGCAAGAACTGCGCGCTTTGAATTCGTTTGAGCGAGGGAGTGCAAACCGCTTAAAATTTTAAAATTTAGGCTCGAAAAAGGTCTCTTCGTGGATGTTGGCGAAGGCGGCTTGCAGGCTGATAAAAAACCTCGGATGGGCCTTTTCGTACTGCACCAAAAGCTCCTTCGTAGCGGCGCGCGCAGTGGGCTCCTTGCCGCCGTATTGCCTCGCGGGGCAGACCTCCTCCTCGCGCATTATCGGAAGCTCGTTATCTCTGGCACAGGCGGCGATTTGGCGCTCGCGCGTGAGAATGAACGGACGGATAATCACAAGCCCGTTTTCGGCGACGTAGCGCGGAGCTAGGGTGCGAAGCGCGCCGTTGAAGGTGAAATTCATAAAAAAGCTCTCCGCGGCGTCGTCGAGGTGGTGGGCGATGGCGATCTTATTAAAGCCGTGCTCAAGCGCGTAGGAGTAGATGTATCCGCGCCTCATGCGCGAGCAAAAGCTGCAAAACGTGGTATTCGCGCGGATTTTTTCTTTACCGAATTCAAAAATTTTAGTATCGATTATCTCGTAGGGGATCTCGTGCTCTTTAAAATGGGCGCTTATCTCGCGCAGATCCTCGCCGATACCGTAGGTGACGGTGACGGCTCGAAACTCCCAATCTAGCGGGCTTACGCTTTGGAAGTACTTCAGTACGTGCGCCAAGCTCATGCTGTCCTTGCCGCCGCTAAGAGCTAGTAAAATTTTATCGCCGCGCTCGAACATCTTATATTTGGCGTTGGTTTGTCCGACGCGGCGAAGTAGCTTTTTGGAGAGGTTTATCATAACCTTTCGATCATTTTTAGGACAAAATTTGCGCTCGTCTGCGCGCTTTTTACCATAAACTCGTCAAAATCGAACTCGGCTTTGTGTCCCGCCTCGTCGCTTATCGCGCGCAGTATGCAAAACGGCACGCCCAGTGCGTCGCACACCTGCGCCACGCTTGCCCCCTCCATCTCGACAGCGCTCGCGTCAAACGTCCGCTCGATCCAGCTCTTGCGCTCCTCACCGCTTACGAACTGATCGCCGCTAGCGATGACGCCCGATTTTAGCGTGATGCCTAGCTGTTCGGCGACGCTTTGCGCGATAGAATTTAGCTTCGCGTCGGTTTGAACCGAAATTTTACTTCCCGGCACGAATCCGTGCGGATGCCCAAACGCCGTGATGTCCAGATCGTGCTGCACGAGCGAGGTAGCGTATAAAATTTCGCCGATCTTAATGCCGCGCTTCAAAGCTCCCGCGACGCCCGTAAAAATGAGCGCGCGCGCGCCGAATCTCTCGATCATAACCGTAGCGGTCAGGGCGGAATTTACCTTGCCGATCTTCGAATACGCGATCACGAGATCGTGGCCGTTAAGCTTAGCGGCGTAGAATTTATTATTCGCGTGCTCCACAGCCTCCACGCTCACACCCCGCTCGCGCAGCGCAGATAGCAGCGGCTCGATCTCTTCGGGCATGGCGCCTAAGATCGCAACTTTCATCCATTCTCCTTTGCAAATTTTACAAACTCGTCTAGGCTCGCAAGATCCGTGATGCTGAAGGTCGGCTTTTGTGTGATCTTTTTGTTTATCCCTTTTAAAACCGCTGCGCCGAACTCGACGAAGCAGTCCGCCTCGCCCTCGTAACTTTTGATGCTTTGCTTGTAAAGCACAGGGCCGATAAGCTGGGCTTTCAGCAGCTCTAGCGCTTCGGATTTTGTCCTATACGCGCGCGCCGTGGCGTTAGCAACGACTGGAGCAAAGCTCTCTTTTAACGCAGGGCGCAAAAATTCCAAAAGCTCGTCGCTAGCACTCCCTAGCATCGGGCAGTGGCTCGCGACGCTCATATTCAGTAGCATTGCGCGCTTTGCACCCGCGGCTTTAAACTCGCCCTCGAGTGCTGCGAGATCATCTTTTTTGCCCGCGACTACGATCTGCCCGTCGCAGTTATAATTCGCCGCCCAAACCTGCTTGCCTGCGCTTGTCGCATCCGCGCAAATTTTTTCAACCGCCTCGTCGGCAAGAGCCAAGATCACCATCATTCCAGCACCCTTACCCTCGCAGGCGCTCTGCATTAGCCTGCCGCGAATATTTACTAGCTTTAGCATCTCTTTAGGCTCAATCGCTCCGGCGGCGCTTAGCGCGCTAAATTCGCCCAGCGAATGGCCGAGCAAAAACTGCGGAGCGATGCTAATCTTTTCTTGATCCGCTCTTTCTTGCAGCGCCGCAAGCGCCATCATAGAATTTAATGCAATCGCGGGTTGCGTAAATTCCGAAACGTCGAGCTTATCGCCAGGCTCAAACAGTAAATTTTTAAAATCGATGTCGGTAAAACTTGAAGCCTCATCCAAAAGCGCGCGCGCAGGATCGGAGTTCTCATAAAACTCCCTGCCCATGCCTACGCTTTGGCAGCCCTGCCCCGGGCAGATAAAAGCAAATTTCATAAAAAAGTCCTAATGCTCGTGGTGGTGCCCGCCGCAGCACTCGTGATCTTTCCCGTGATCGTGACCTCCGCAGCATTCATGACCGTCTGCATGCCCATGGCCTCCGCAACACTCGTGATCCTCTGCGTGATCGTGTCCGTGTCCGCCGCAGCACTCGTGCCCCTCGTGATGATTATGTCCGCAGCCGCAGCTGTGAGCACCCTCCGGCTGGCCGGTAAGAATTTCGTCCGCCGTCGCTTCGCGATTCTCGACGATTTTTACGTTAAATTCCAGCTCCTTACCCGCAAATGGATGGTTAAAGTCGATGGTAACGTCCTGCTCGCCGATAGCTTTGACGCTCACGCGGGTAGTCGCGCCGTCCTCCGCCTGGCCGAAAAGCTCCATACCGACGACCAGATCAATGCCCGCAAACTGCTCTTTAGGCAGGATCTGCACAGCGTCTTCTCTATACTCGCCGACCCCGTCGCTCGGGCTTATGCGAACTGTTTTGCTCTCGCCCGCTTGTAGATTTAAAATTTCATCTTCCAGCTTTTGGATGATTTGATCTTTGCCGCTAAGAAAGGCGATCGGGTCGGAGTTTAAATTTGACTCTAAAATTTCGCCGGTTTTGCCGTCCTTTAGCTCATAATGCATCTTTATAACTCGGTTGTTAGCCATAGTTTTCTCCTGTTTAGAATTTTATTTTGAGTTTGTATTTAAATTTAGGTTATCTAGTGGGCGCAGCTTTGGCTTCTTTGGAGTCCGGATATGAAGCCTTTAGCGCTTTGTAGAATTTATCTGCGCTGTCTTTATCGCCGATCTTATCGAAGCTGATCGCGGTGTGATAAAGAAGTTTTGGGGTGTAGTCTTGGCTCTCGTTGTGCGAGATGCTCTTTTTGTAATAGTTTATCGCTTCTGCGTATGAGCCGGAAAAATATGAAATTTCGCCCAGCATATAGTTTGCCTTCGCTGGCTTGTAATTTTTGGATACTAGATAGGTGTAGCGCTCTTTTGCGCCGGAATAGTCTTTTTTAGCATATAAAGCGTCGGCCTCTTTCAGCACCGAAGCCTGATCTTTTGATTTAAAATCGGAATCTGTTTTTGTGCTAGCGGGAGCCGGAGCAGTGGCTGCGTCTAATTCAGCGTTTTTTTTTACGCTGCCGCCGCTGCCTAATTTTTTATTGATCTCTGCGATTTGAGCTTTTATAGTAGCGATATCTCGTTTCATCTGATCTAGCTCGCTGCTGCCTTGGCTTTTGCCGGTAGCACGAATTTCCAGATCCGCCACTCTACTTTCAAGTTTTGAAATTTGGGAGTTAGTGCCTTCAAGCACGGTACGCAAGCCTTCTACGCTCTCGCGAGTACTATCAACGCTAGACTGCATCTCGCTTATACGCTTGCGGTTGTCGCGCAATACCTGCTCATTCTCGGTAAGCCCATAAGAGCTGCCGGAATCGATACTGCCTGCGCTAAATGCGGAAGTTTCGGCATTTAAAAAGGTGGCAGCTCCCAAAAGAGCTACCACCGTGAAATTTTTAAATTTCAAATTAGAAACCAACTTTGAATTCGTCGCGTCTATTTTGAGCATCGCACTCTTTAGAATGCTCTGTGCAAACCATGTTGCTCTCGCCGTAGCTTACTACGGAAATTCTGCCCTCGCTTACGCCTTGAGCAACCAATGCATCTTTAGCTGCAGTAGCCCTCTTTAGACCAAGAGCGTAGTTGTACTCGTCAGAACCCCACTCGTCGCAGTTACCCTCAACTTTAACAGTTAGAGCCTCTGCGCCTGCTTGGTTGAATAGAGCTGCATTGTTATTGATTGTGCCTTGTTGATCGGCTCTAATATTAAATTTATCAAAGTCGAAATAAACTGTGCCTACCTCGCTTTGGATCTGAGCGGCCAAAGCAGCTAGTCTGTCTCCATTATTTGAGTTTGAAGAATCAACCTCTGGAGTTTTTTTAGAACAACCGCTCAATAATAGAGCAGCAACTGCTATCGAAGATAAAACTAAATGTTTCATTTCCTATCCTTTCAAAAAAATTGAAGTCATTATATCATAGAGTTTTTTAATATTTTACCAATCAACGGACTGAATTTTACCGATTCTTAACGGAAATTGGAAGCTTTTATTCTCATTAACTCTGATAATGCCTACCGAACTGCCGCCGCCGTCCTGCTTGATGAACATGATGCTACCGCCGTCGCTGGAAAATCTAGGAAACATATTTTTTCCGCTGGCTGTTAGCTGGCGTATCATATCGGTTTTGGTGGAGATTAAATAGATATTGAATCCGCCTCCGCCGTCGCGACTGGAATAAGTAATATAGTTGCCGTTGGTGCTGATGGAGTTATTGTTTTTGCCGTGATATACGAGCTGCTCTACGTTTCCGCCGTTTACGCTGGTAGCAAATACGTTCGGATAGCCCAAACGATCGCTAACAAACGCTATACGCGAATCGCCGTCGATGAAATTTCCATTTACGTCGATGCCGGGATAGTTTGTGACCTGTTTAGCGGAGCCCGAAGCTATATCATAAACATACACGTCGGGTTGATCTTTAGGTGCGTTTGTAATGAGAAGCTTTCTACCGTCTGCGCTGACATCCGATGCGATCGTCATACCGTGGCCGGTAAAAATTTTACTCTTGCTGCCGTTGGATAGATTAAATTTATAGATAGCGGGCGTGTTTTTATTGACGTAGTAGGTGTAATAAAATTCATTCTGCGCCACGCTTGCCCATTTAGGGAAGATATTTAATCCGCCGCGAAGCACTACCTGCTGATAGGTAAGCGTATAATCCGCGACCATGATCTCACTCTCGCGCGTCGAAGTATAGCGCGATAGCAGAATCATCTCCTTCATCCAATCGACGTTTGAATACCCTAGCTGTTTGACGATCTCAGATACCGCCATATGCGCTAAAAACGGATACTTTTCAGCATTTGAAAGCGTAAAGCTCTTCTCATACATTACCCTGCCGCTGTTTGCCTCAAGCACTTTGGCTTTTAGGCTCATCGGCGAGCTTTTCTCGCTTACCGCGTAGCGCACGATAAGAGCGGCGCCGCTAGAGCCGAGATTGCCGGAAGCGTCCGCATCATAGCTGCTTTGTAGATACTCGTCGCTGACCTCGAAAGTAGCGCCGACCTTTAGGTCGCCCACCATCAGTTTAAAGAATTTATTGCTAAATTCCGAATTTGGAATGTTTGATGCGTCTTGAACGACGATTTTAGGTAAATTTACCCCTTCGTTCACGATAGACATCGTCGCATCCACGGCAAAAAGGCTGCCGCAAAATGCAAGAATCATAAGCAGTTTTTTCATCTTTTCTCCTTTAAATTTAATTTGATTTCATAATCTCGGATAATCTCATATTAAGTTTATGAGGTTTATTATCCGGTGATTTTGAAAAATTTTGCTCTGAAAGCCCTTTTAAAAAATCATTAAGCTTTTGATTAAATTTTATATCGCGCCCTAGCTCGATGATTTTATAATCCGTTACTCGTCCGTCTGCGCCGAAAGTAACCTCAATCATCGCGCTATCGTTAGTGGTAGGATCTTGTTTTAGCCATAGATTTTCCAGCTTTTTTGCAATCTCTCGTAATAAGCCTTTAATTTAGAATTTTGAATTTCGATGTTTAAATTTGAAGAGGTAGAATTTTTAGCAGAATCCACATCTTCTGCAAAAAGCATACAGCAAAACACAAAAATACTAAAAAGTTTTTTCACTCTTTTCCTTATAAAATTCTAATTCGACTTCATCACGTCGGACATCTTAGTCTCGATCTCATGCGATGCTCCGTCGGGAGACTTCGGGAAGCTCTGGGTCGATAGATTATCTAAAAAATCTCGCAGTTTCTGGTTAAATTCCGTCTCTCTGCCCAGCTCGATGATTTTATAATCCACGATCCGTCCGTCTGCACCGAAAATTATCTTAATCGTCGCATCATCTTTCGTGGTCGCTACGTACCTACTCCATAAAACCTGAAGCTTCTTTTCTATCGCGCCGTAATAGGCGTTGTACTCGCCCGTCCTTTGAGTCCTGCCGCCAAGCTTTTCGGATTTAACGACGGCATTTTTAGACGCCGCTTTGTCCTTGGCGCTAGAAGTGGCGGTTTCTTTATCGGACTTTTTATTGCTCTGAACCGCGTCGCTAGCCTTGGCGCTTTCCTCAAGCTTTTTATTGTCCTTAGTCGTATCCGAAAAAAGATCGCTCAAGCTCGGTTTTTCCTCTTTTTTCGGCTCCGGCTTAGCTTCCTCTTTTTTCTCTACTACTTTTTCGGAAGGTTTATCTTCCAACTTAGGCTCGGGCTTGGGCTCCTCTTTTTTGGGCTCAGCTTTAGGCTCGTCCTTTTTAGGTTCCGTCTTCGGCTCTTCCTTCGGCTTTTCGGGCTCTTTCGGCTTTTCCTGCACCGGAGGCGGCGGAACTACTTGCGCCGTAGTCTTAATTTTATCCTCCGGCACGTCCTTCACATTCTTATTGTCAAACTCACCTTGCTTTGTTTCTTTAGCGATTTCAGGCGCGGACGGAAGTTTATCATCTATTTCGAAATCAAAAGTAACATCCATATAATCGTTGGGATTGTCAGTATATTTTTTAAATTTTTCCTGCGGCTTTGAAATTTGATATAAAAGAACAAAAATCACCAGCCAATAGGCAAAAAGGGCAATTAAAAACGATTTGAAATTATCGTATTTAACCCCCGTAAAATTTGAATAATTAGCCATTTGTTTGAAGTGCGACTTTCGTAAAACCCGCTTGTTTTAAGGTCTTTAAAACAAACATAACGTCGTCGTAAATAAGCCTTTTATCGGCTTGGATGAAAACGGGCTTGTCTAAGCTATACTTGCCCGTGCCTTTGATGAGCACGAGATTGTCTGGCAATTCCGCTAGGCTCATCGAGCTTTGATCGATATAGACTTTGCGATCTTCGCCTATACGAACCAGTAAAAATTCCGCCGTATTCTGTGAGACCTGCGCTTTTGATCCACTAGGCAACTCGATCTTTTCGTCGTAGATTATCGCCGTTTGCGCAACCATCAAAATCGCCAGCAGAACGAGCATGATATCAACAAGCGGCGTGATATTAAGCTCTGGATTTTCATCGAAATTATACATTAAATAGCTTTTCCGGTGTTTGCTTTAAATAGCAAAATATCTGCCGTACGGCTGATGATACTCATCACTTCGTAGGCTTTGCGTTTGATAAGCAGGCTAAAAGTATATGCTGGGATCGCTACGAAAATTCCGCATCCGGTAGCAACTAGCGCCTCGCTGATCGCAGGAGCGATAGTCTCTATGCCGGAATTTCCGCCGCCGAGCTTCGAAAAGGTATCCAGGATACTAACGACCGTACCGAATAGCCCGATAAAAGGCGATGTAGAAGCGATGATGGATAGCCACGTAAGTCCACTGGTGGAATCTCGCTCTGCCTTGCCCTTATAAATAGCGAGAGCCTCTTTTGAAATTTTTTCTGTGTTTATCTTTTGAAAGATGGAGCCGGAGAGCGAAATCCTGCCGCCCATTAAAAGGGATTCTAGCGCCTTAGCTTCACGATGCTGCCATGCGCTAAGACCCACGTATCTGGAAACTAAGATCGTAACGGTAACGATAAAATAGATGGATAACCAAGAAAGCACGAATATCGTAATAAACGTGCTTCTTGTAAAATAACTTAAAATTAAATCTAACATACTTAACTTTGCCTTGCGAATTCGTCTACTCTAGCCATAATCGCCGCAGAATTTGCCGCATCCGAGCTGATTGATGCAAGCATATCCTTGGCTCGCTGCAAAGACTTCGCGACCGCATTTTCGCTATCGCCGCCGATAGCTACGGCTTGAGTAGCCAAGATAGTGGTTTTTTCCTCATCCACTTCCAAAAATCCATCGTTTACCAAAACAAGCTGCTTTTTGCCATCTCTATCCACGATCTCGACGACTCCGCCTTCGCTTTTATCTTTAAGTCCCGTTAGCAGGCTCGCATGCCCAGGCAAAACGCCTAGCTCGCCGGTGATACCTGGTAGCTGGACGGATTTAACTTCACCCGAAAAGACCATCCCTTCGGGCGTAACGATATCTAAAAGCAAAAATTCTTTCATCGCAAATTCCTATGCTTTCATCTTTTCGGCTTTTGCCACTACCTCGTCGATATTTCCTACCATGTAAAAGGCATTTTCCGGCAGATCGTCGTATTTGCCCTCTAAAATTCCTTTAAATCCCGCGATAGTCTCCTCTAGCGAGATATATTTGCCGGGGCTTCCGGTAAATACCTCGGCGACGAAAAACGGCTGAGATAGGTAGCGCTCGATCTTTCTAGCACGCTCGACTACTAGTTTATCCTCTTCGCTAAGCTCGTCCATACCTAAAATCGCGATGATATCCTGCAAATCTTTGTATTTTTGAAGCACCGCTTGGACGCCGCGAGCGACTTTATAATGCTCCTCGCCGATGATTTGCGGATCGAGCATTCTTGAGGTCGAATCAAGCGGATCGACGGCAGGATAAATTCCTTTTTCGGCGATCGCTCTGTTTAGAACGGTCGTCGCATCAAGGTGTGCAAAAACGGTCGCCGGCGCAGGGTCGGTAAGGTCGTCCGCAGGCACATAAACGGCCTGAACGGAGGTAATGGAGCCCTTCTTAGTCGAAGTGATGCGCTCTTGCAGTTTGCCCATTTCGCTAGCAAGCGTAGGCTGATAACCGACCGCGGACGGAATTCGTCCTAACAGCGCGGACATCTCCGAGCCCGACTGCGAGAAACGGAAGATATTGTCGATAAACATCAAAACGTCAAGCCCTAGCTCATCGCGGAAGTACTCGGCCATCGTAAGACCGGTTAGCGCGATACGATTTCTCGCTCCCGGCGGCTCGTTCATCTGACCGTAGGTCAAGGCGACTTTATCCAAAACGCCCGATTCTTTCATCTCGTTATAAAGGTCGTTTCCCTCTCTCGTTCGCTCGCCGACGCCCGCAAATACGGAGTAGCCGCTGTGTTTGAAAGCGACGTTGTGAATCAGCTCCATGATGATGACGGTCTTACCGACGCCAGCACCGCCGAATAGTCCTACCTTGCCGCCCTTTGCATAAGGAGCAAGCAGATCGACGACCTTGATGCCGGTTTCAAAAATTTCGCTCTTCGTACTTTGGTCTTCAAAGCTTGGCGGATCCCTGTGGATCGACCAGCGAGTTTCAAATTTCTCATCCTCGCCCTCGTCGATCAGATCGCCCGTGACGTTAAAAATTCTACCCAAGACCTTCTCGCCTACAGGCACCGTAATAGGCGCGCCAAGAGCGACTGCCTCGAGCCCTCGCTTTAGTCCGTCGCTCATATCCATAGCGATCGTGCGGACGCGGTTGTCTCCAAGGTGCGCGGCTACTTCGAGGACAAGCCTTCTGTGGCTTCCTTCTACGTCAAATTTAACCTCGATAGCTTCGTTGATTTTCGGTAAATAGTCCTTAAAATCGACATCGACTACGGGACCCATTACCTGAGAAATTATTCCTTTCATCCATTCTCCTTTCACTTCATTGATTCCACGCCGCTTATGATCTCGATAAGCTCGGTCGTGATAGAGCCTTGTCTGGCTTTATTGTATGCTAAATTTAGCTGCGATACGCGCTCTTTAGCGTTGTTGGTTGCATTTTCCATAGCGTTCATTCTAGAGCAGTGCTCCGCGGCCAAAGAGTCGATCAGCGCATAATACATGCTGTAGCTAAGATAGCTATGGATTAAATTTAGCATTAAAATTTCTTCATCCTCGGGGGAAAGAACCTCGATCTCCATAGTGGAGGCGTTTTTTATGGAATTTTCATCTATACTAGGTTCGCCGATAGGCACCAAAGTATTTACCCGCATCTCCTGAGAGATCATATTTAAATAGCCGTTGTGAATGAGTATGACCTCGTCGGTCCTACCTTCGTTAAAATCCTTAACCGCGGCTTGAACGATCTCGTTGGCTTTATCGGACGACGGAGATGAGCTAACGCCTATATATCGCTCCAAAAGCTCGACGCCCTGAAAATCGAAATACTCTATTCCCTTTTTGCCGACGGCGCGAAGGCGGACTTTGATCTTTTTGGCTTTAAATTCCTCGATCAGAGCTTTGATCTTTTTGATGGTGTTGATATTAAAACCGCCGCAAAGCCCTTTGTCTGCGGTAATAAAAAGCAGATCGACCACCTTTACTTCTCGCGTGGTATCGAAAATTTTAAGCTTTTCGTCGTTGCCCGCATTGCCGGCTACGTACTCTTTCATATGCGCCGAAATTTTACTCAAAACCTCGTTGATCTTTACCGCATAAGCGCGCGATCGCATCGCTGCTTCTTTGGTATTTTTGAGCTTAACGTTAGAGACCAGCTTCATAGCCTTGGTGGTCTTCTCCGTATTTTTGACGCTCTTGATCTGTAGCTTTATATCTTTTAAATTTGCCATAATTTAGCCCTTTTAAGCGGCAAACGTCGCTTTAAAGTCATTTAACGCCTTGATTAAATTTTCTTCCAGATCTTTTTCGAGGGTCTTTTTGCTTCTGATCTCTTCAAAAATTTCAGGATATTTTGCCTCGATATACGGATAGAGCTCGGCTTCAAATTTACCGATCGAGCTTGCAGGTATGTCGTCCAAAAATCCGCGGCTTCCCGCGAAGATGATGACCACTTGATTTTCGACCGGAAGCGGCGAGTAAGGAGGCTGCTTTAAAATTTCGACCATTCTTTGTCCGCGATCCAGCTGCTTACGGCTACTCTCATCCAAATCACTCGCAAACTGCGCAAAAGCCTGAAGCTCGCGGTATTGAGCAAGATCCAGACGCAAGGTTCCCGAAACCTTTTTGATCGCCTTAATCTGCGCAGAACCGCCGACGCGACTAACGGAAAGACCCACGTTGATCGCAGGACGAATTCCCGAGTTAAATAGGCCCGATTCTAGGAAAATTTGACCGTCGGTGATTGAGATGACGTTTGTAGGGATATATGCCGAAACGTCGCCCGCCTGCGTCTCGATGATAGGAAGCGCCGTTAGGCTGCCTGCGCCCAATGCATCGCTTAGCTTGCTAGCGCGCTCAAGCAAACGGGAGTGTAAATAAAATACATCGCCAGGATACGCCTCGCGTCCCGGTGGACGGCGCAAGATAAGCGACATCTCGCGATAAGCAACCGCGTGCTTGCTAAGATCATCGTAGATGATAAGCGCGTGGCGAGAGTTATCTCTGAAATACTCGCCCATAGTGCAGCCCGAATAAGGCGCTAGATATTGAAGCGCAGCCGCTTCGCTAGCGTTTGCGGCGACAACGATCGTATAATCCATCGCGCCGTATTCTTCAAGCTTTTTAACGACTTGCGCGACGGTGGATTGCTTCTGACCGATCGCTACATAGATACAAACGACGTCCTGGCCCTTTTGATTGATGATGGTATCAACAGCGACGGTGGTTTTACCGGTTTGGCGGTCGCCGATGATGAGCTCGCGCTGTCCGCGGCCGATCGGCACTAGCGCGTCAATCGCCTTAAGGCCGGTCTGAAGCGGCTC
>CALHQN010000051.1 GCA_938036585.1 uncultured Campylobacter sp. | reverse complement strand
TTAAATAACGCAGCCTATATAGTCGTAGTTTCCGATGCGCTAAAAGATATTATTTTAAAATTTGGAGTGAATGAAAACAAAATAATCGTAAATCCAAATGGTATTGATGAAAGTAAATATAATCCGCAGATAAAATGCGATGATGTAAAGCAAAAATATAATCTCGAAAATAAAATCGTAATCGGCTTTATAGGGACATTTGGGCAGTGGCATGGAGCTGAAAATATAGCTCTGGCTTTTGGTAGGCTACTAAAAAAATATCCTGAGTATAAAAATAAAGCAAAGCTTTTTATGATAGGCGACGGCGTTATGATGTCTGCCGTGAAAAAGTATATTTTAGAATTTGACTTGCAAGAAAATGTCGTATTAACAGGCCTAATTCCACAATATGAGGGGGCGAAATTTTTAAACGCTTGCGATATTTTGATTAATGCCACCGTACCAAATCCAGACGGAAGCGAGTTTTTTGGAAGCCCCACTAAGCTGTTTGAATATATGGCTGTGGGTAAAGCCATAATATGCAGCGATATGGCTCAGATGTCTGAAATTTTAGAACAGGGCAAAACCGCCTATATGGTAGAGCCTGGGAATATAGACGAGCTAGCGATCGCCATGAAGGAGCTTGTGGATGATAGCGAGCTAAGGCGGCGCCTGGGCAATAGCGCTAGGGATGAGGTCATCCAAAAATACACGTGGGATAAGCATGTGGATAAAATTTTAAAGGCCATAAGCAATGAGTAGGATTTCTTATTATCTCAAAAAAGCCAGATCAATGCCGCTTGATGAGTTGTCCGCAAAAATAACTAATAAAATTTTAAATACCACAAAGAATAAATTCCAAAAAACGTGCGATCTGATAGGCAATACTCACATAAATTTTAACGTTCCGATCATAAAAACTAGCTACATAAATATAAAAGAGCTTGATCTGTCAAATATCGATCCGGATGTCGCAAAATATCTATCTAAAATGTACCTGGAGCATAAATTTGATCTGCTCGGTAGCGGGTGGGTAAAAAATAGCTATGATAGCGCGGCGCTCGGGCTTGAGGGCTACAAATACGATATGAATGTTGCGGCGCCCGCGAGTGCGCCCGAAGGCTATGAGCCGATCGATTGGCAAAAGGATTTCAAAAGCGGCTTTCGATGGAGCGAGAAAAAATGGTACAAAGATCAGCGCATAGCCCATAAGCCCGGTAGCGACATAAAGGTGCCGTGGGAGCTTGCGAGGCTTCAACACCTGCCGCAGCTTGCTATTTTTGCGATGGTGGATCCGAGTTTGAAAGAGCAAAATTTAAAAGAATTTAAAAACCAAATTTTAGATTTTATCCGCAACAATCCGCCTAGAATGGGCGTAAATTGGACCTGCACGATGGACGTGGGCATCAGGGTCGCCAATATGCTGGCGGCTTACGATATGTTTTGCCAGATGGACGGTGGCGGAATTTTGGATCAAAATTTCAAGCAGACCTTTTCAAATAGCGTCTACGAGCATGCGCTTCATATCGTAAATAATCTGGAATATTCGCCGCATCTTACGTCAAATCACTATCTAAGCGACATTGTGGGTCTGCTGTACGCGTGCGCTTATTTGGACGGCGGCCGCGAGATAGACGCGTGGCTAGCGTTTGCCGTGCAAGAGATAACCCGCGAAATGAAAAAGGAATTTTACGAAGACGGCGGAAATTTCGAGAGTTCTACGAGCTATCACCGCCTAAGCGGCGAGCTGATGGCGTATGCCACGGCTATGATACTGGGCCTAAAAAGCGAGAAAATTTCATCTTTGCAAAATTACGATGTAAATCTTTGGCGCAAAAAACCGAAGCTCTTGCCGCCGGACGAGCAGGAATTTAAAATTTTAAACGGACAAATAGCGCTGCCGCAGTGGTTTGTGGACAGACTGTACAAAATCGGCAGATTTACCGCAGATATCACAAAGCCAAACGGCGAAGTGCCGCAATTCGGCGATAACGACAGCGGCAGATTTTTTAAATTTAGCCCAAACGGCGAGTTTTTGAGCAACGAGCAAGCCGCACGAAAATATCTAAATTTAAGCGGCTTTGAGGGCGGTAATGAGCCGTTTTGGGACGAAAATATCTTAAATCACTCCACGCTAATTAGCTGCATGGGTGGGATTTTTGACGACGAGATATTTAAAAACGATATGCGCTTTGAGGGGAGCTTTATCCGCTCGCTTGCCGGGCGCACGCTGCAAACAGGAGATAAAACATATAAAAGTCCGATCGATTCGGGCATGAAATTTAGCGAATTGCCGCACCGAAAAAGCATGGAATTTAAAATTTCAAATTCGCAAGAGATCAAAAATCTATTTTATCCGGACAGCGGAATTTTTATCTTTAAATCCAGTAAATTTTACCTCGCTATCTGCGCTACACCGCTTGGACAGAATGACCACGGCGGACACACGCACAACGACAAGCTGGGCTACGAGCTGTGGATAGATGGCCGCGATATAGCGAGGGATCCCGGCACCTATCTTTATACTCCGATCCCTGGCAGGAGAAATGAATTTAGAAGCGTCAAGGCTCATAATGCGCCGATCGTCGGTGATTTGGAGCAAAATAATTGGGGCGAGGGGGCGATAGGACTATTTGGAATGTTTGCGGAATGCAGATGTGAAGTGGCGGATTTTGGAGAAAATTTTATAAGCCTAGCCGCAGAATACAAAGGCGTAAAAATTATTAGAAAATTTGAGATAAAAGAGGGCGGCCTGGAGATTATCGATATGGCAAATAGGGAATTTTATTATGGTAAATTTGAGCTA
>CALHQN010000050.1 GCA_938036585.1 uncultured Campylobacter sp. | reverse complement strand
AATTTAGCAAATTCTAAAATTTACGCTAAATTTAAGTATAATTCCAAAATCCAAATTTCAAAAGGTGGCGCATTGAAAAATCCCTTCCTATCGCTTAAATACCCAAATTTTAGAATTTATTGGATCGGGATGAACCTCTCGCTGATCGGATCGTGGATGCAGAGCATCGCGCTGCCGTGGCTAGTGTTAAGCATCACCGCAGACGCTTTTAAGGTCAGCCTCGTAGCCGCGGCGCAGTTTTTGCCAGCGCTGCTTTTCACGCCGTTTTCCGGCGTGCTGCTCGATAAATTTGATCGCAAAAAGATCCTCCTGCTCGCCCAGATCGGTATGATGATCATCGCTAGCATTTTTTCGTTTATGGTTTTTTGCGAAATTTATTCGTTTGAAAAAATTTTATCTCTCGCCTTCGCTAACGGAATTTTTAGGAGTCTCGATTCGCCGAGCCGCCAATCGATGGTCAAAGACCTCGTAGGCGAGCCGCAAAACATATCTAATGCAATCGCGCTAAATTCTATGTCCTTTAACGTCACTCGCATCGCAGGGCCCGCTCTTGCGGGACTTGTGATGGCGCTGTGGGGCGTGGGATTTTGCTTTTTATTCAACGCGATCAGTTTTTTGGGCATCATCATTTCGCTCTTTTTCGTTAAAATTTCGCCTTTAAATTTAAACGCAGCCGCCGCGAAACATGGCGTTTTCTCATCTATCAAGGCGGGCATTTCATACATTTCGCACAAACGCACGCTAAGCAAGCTGATGCTAACGGTGCTCGTGATCTCGACCCTCGTGCCAAATTACAACGTAACGATCTCCGCTCTCGTTAAGCTTAGCCTTGGCGCGGATGAACGCAGTTTCGGATATTTGATGTCGGCTCTGGGCGCGGGAGCTTTTTTCGGCGCGCTTTTTGTGGCGGTTTTCGGCAGACTTAGCGTCCGAAGGATCTATCTTTGCGCAAGCCTGCTCGGGCTAAGCTTAGCTCTCATCGGCGCGGTAAGCTCCTTTATATGGGCGAGCGCGTGGCTTGCGGCGACGGGCTTTTTATTCGTCGCGACCAATTCTAGTATTAATTCAGCCGTGCAGATGCACGTAAGCAACGAATTCCGCGGCAGAGTGATGAGCATCTACGCGCTGTTTTTCATCGGCAGCACCCCTTTTGGCGCGCTACTTTCGGGCTTTTTGGTTAATTGCTTCGGCGCACGAGCGGCTCTTGCGATCTGCGGCGCGGCAAGCATCTCGGCGCTGCTTTGCATATTTTATAAATTTAAAAAGGCTCACAGCCAGCTGCGTTAAATTTAGACTCCCCAAATTTAACATCCGATCGCTAGAGCGCTTAGTTAAAATTTTAAGCCGCAGGGGCTTTTGCGTAAATTTCTCCCGCTTTGTCCATTATCAAAATTAACCTTATTTTTACGATGGGATTTTAGAATTTCGACCAAAATTCAAAGGTAAGG
>CALHQN010000049.1 GCA_938036585.1 uncultured Campylobacter sp. | reverse complement strand
TCCGATACGAAGCTTTTGTGCGTTAAATTTTGCCCTCCCGTTTTTCGTTTCAAATTTGGTCGTCCAATTAAGTCGTCAAATTTGCCCACCCTTGCAGCCGAAATTTACTTAAATTTCTCAAAATTTTTAAAATTTGCAGGATTGGGCAATGATTTTGCAGGATCGTGCTACCGCCTATTTTCTAAAACTGTTATAATCATTTCAGTTTAAAAATCAAAATTACAAGGAGCAAAAATGGAATTTGTAAGCGTTATAATAATTTCAGTTTTAAGCGCATCAAACTTTAATTCAAGGAGCTCATGAATGACATAAGCCGAGCGCTGACGAATGAGCGCGGATTTATCAAATTTAGCGCGGCAGCCTTGGGCGAATGCCGAGCAGAGCCTAGAGGCGAATTTAAACAACCCGCTACGTAGCTGGGACGGCAGAGATGGGGTGGGCGCGGCGACTGCTAGAAAGGCGATGAGAGCTTATGCGGGCGCCCATAAGATGTTTGCAATGAGCGCTATTACGGCGCTTACAGCGCAAAATTCGCGCGGCGTATTTGGCGTGCTAGATGTTTCGCCAGATTTTGTGGAGGCGCAGCTCGATGCGATTTTTAGCGACATCTTTCCGGACGCCGTTAAAATCGGAATGATCTCCAATGAGGGGGTTGCCGAGGCTATCGCAAAGAGTCTGAGCAGGCACGGCGCGAAAAACGTCGTCTTAGATCCCGTGATGGTCGCTACTAGCGGCGGAGTTTTGATGAAACAAAGCGCGCTGCATGCGCTAAAATACGAGCTCGCCCCCGCTGCGGAGATTATTACGCCTAACGTGCGCGAGGCAGAGGTTTTAGCGGAGATGAAAATTTTAAGCTTAGCAGGTATGCGCGCGGCAGCGGTTAAAATTTCGCAGTTTTTCGGCGGCGCGATTTTGATTAAAGGCGGCGATCTTGCGGGCGCGAGCGAGGTTTGCGGCGCGGCGGAAATGAATACAGCGCGAAATTTTAATGCTTCGCAGCGCGAGACGGGCGAAAATGGCGCATGCGAAAATTCTGCGGGTTCGACGAAGAGCGCAAATTTTGCGGATGAAAATTTTACTAGCGAAGGCGCAAATTTAACGGCGAGCGCGGGGCTGCCCTTTGAACAAAATTTATCCGCAGCGCCTTTAGATGACGGCTTTAAACCGAGCGGAGAGGGCGAGGATTCGAGAAATTTAGCGGTCGATATTTTATACGAAAACGGTAAATTTCATGAGTTTTCCGCGCCTAAAATTTCTACGCGTAACACCCACGGCACGGGCTGCACGCTCTCAAGCGCGATCGCATGCGCGCTGGCGGCGGGACTTAGTCTGCCCGCAGCCGTTGCCCATGCCAAGGGCTTTGTGCGCAGGGCGCTTAGCTGGGGTGAACAGATCGGGCACGGATGCGGCGCGATAGATCATTATTTCACGGTACGCGATCCCTTCGGCGCGGACTTTGACGGATCTTGCGCAGACGAAATCAAAATTATCTTCCCGGATTAAAATTCCAAGCGCTCGTTGAAATCCCCGCATTCGTTAAAATTCCAAGGCTCCGCCGCAAGAGCATAGGCTTAAATTTAACCGAATGCCGCGACCTGCGAAATCGCGCGACGGACGAGCCAGATTCTACGTACTGCTCGGGCGCCGTTTTTAGCGCGAGCTGCGGGTCTAAGTCCTGCTTTAATCCGATTTTGTCGCAGAGTGCGGGTTAGCCTCGGTGTTTTGATCTTAAATTTAAGCGCTTTGCATGCCTGAAATTTATCTCTAAATTTAGCCCTTTTTGCTAAAATTTCATAAAACGCGCCGTCCGTAAAAGAGGCGGCCGGACTAAGCTTAAGGAGAGAAGATGCGCGATCAGGACTACGAGGCGCTTAAGGCGGAGTGGCAAAAAGAGTGGAATGAAAAGGGCGAGAAATACGCCAAGGCGGTAAACGATATGGTGGCGTTTGCCGAGGTGCACGGCTGGGACGCCTACAAGGGCGAGGATGCGGTCGATGAGCGCGAGGGTGTGACGCAGCTTTGCGAGGCGGTTTTTGAGCTGCTAAAGGAAGCTAACGAGCGCGGCGAGACGGCGAAATTTAGAGCCGATTTTCTGCCATCAAACGTCATTTTCGATAAAAAGTTGAGAAAAAAGCTAAGAGATATCGATCAAATTTGTCCTCTTGGCGGCGAGAACGTCCTTTTTATCGCCTCAAACGACGACGGCAAGACGCTGTATCTGCTGGAGGGCGAGTGCGTGAGCGAGGTGGCGGACGACGTCATCGCCGTGGGTAAGTCCAAGCGAAACGAAATTTACGCCCTGCTAAATCAAGACGAGGTGTGGCTGATCAGGGGCTACGACGGCAAGAGCGGCGGCGAGCTGGTGGCGAGATTTAACCACGAGCTGGAGATCATCTACGACGAGGCTGAAATTTTACCCTTTAACGACGGCAGCAAGGTGCTTTTGACCGCCCATGACGGAATTTTTTTGATCTCGCAAAGCGGTGCGAAGCTTATCCATCCGATCTACGAGGATGAGGGCGAGGACGAGGATGAATATGAGCTCGAGATAGATATGGCAAACGCGACGCTCTCAAATGACAACGAGCTAATCGTCGCGGGTGAGCAAGATAACGATCACGTCTTGATGGATAGCGAGGGCGAGCGGCTGGGTAACATCGGCGCGCAGAGCTCGTATCCGCACTTTTGCCTCTTTAGCGCGGACGATA
>CALHQN010000048.1 GCA_938036585.1 uncultured Campylobacter sp. | reverse complement strand
AGAATTTACGCTGTGACACATGCCGCGATCTGCGTCGCAATCCGCGCCCGTAGAGTTTCGGTTTTTAAAATTTAGACTTTTTAAATTTTTACCCACTCCGCTCGGCTTCGCATCGACGCTTGATATTTCGAGGCAAACGGCTTCGGCGGGACGTGCGCAGCAAAGAGTCGCACCTGCTCGCGCGAGCTTTGTGCGGATCCAAAAAGAGCGCGGGCGGGCAGTGAAATTTTTAAATTTTAACGTAGCTTTATTTTTCATCATGCGGGCTAAATTTTACGCACCGTCATTCTGCGCGCCCGCATTTTCGGTATCGGAATTTTCGTCGCTTAAATTTTTAGCGCCTTGATCTTCGCCGCGAGAATTTTGCGAAGCGGAATTTTGCTCGCTCGCAGTTTCGGCGACGGAACTTTGCGAAGCGCTTTGGCTTAAATCGCAATCTGAAATTTTATCCTGCGAGCCGAGATTATGCTTCATCGTGCTTTGATCCAAAAGTTCTATTCGATCGAGCTTGCCGTGTCTTAGGCGCACCACTTTGTCGGCAAATTTGCCGAGCTCTTCGTTGTGCGTGACCAAAAGCAGCGTCTTGCCCTCGCTGCGAAGCGTCTGAAAGAGTTGCAAAACCACGCGCTCGTTGGCCTCATCGAGGTTGCCCGTAGGTTCATCCGCGATGATGATGTCGGGATCATTGATGAGTGCGCGCGCGATGCAGACACGCTGCTGCTCGCCGCCGCTAAGCTCGCTAGGGCGGTGCGTAATGCGGTGCCCAAGCCCCACTTTCTCAAGTGCTGCCTTGGCGCTGTCCTCGTCCACGCAGCTGTGGTAGTATTGATTTAACATAACGTTTTCGACGGCCGTTAGATAGGGGATTAAGTGAAATTGCTGAAACACGAGGCCGATCTTTTTGCGGCGAAATTCTAAAATTTGCTCGTCGTTTAGCGCGCTCGCGTCGGCTCCGCCTAGGATATATCTGCCCGCAGTGGGGGTGTCCATCAGGCTTAGGATATTTACGAGCGTGCTCTTGCCGCTGCCGCTTGGGCCCATTATGCTGACCCACTCGCCGCTTAAAACGTCGAAGCTGATATTATCGAGAGCCTTGACCTCGCCAAAGTATTTGCAAATGCCTTCAAATTTTAAAATTTCCATGTCATTCCCTTAATAGATTCGCTAAATTCGGATTCAGCGCCTTTTTGATCGGATAGTAGCTTGCCGCGAGCGCAAAAATCAGGCTCAGCGCGACCGCAGCAAAGAGGCTAATCAGCCTAAAATCCACGCTGCTTGAAAATATCAGATGCCCCAGCAAGATCGCGAGCAGGTATCCCACGAATACCCCCACTAGCGAGCCTGCGACGCAGACGGTTAAAATTTCGCTCAGGATCAGGTGGAGCAAATTTTGTTTGCTCGCGCCGATTGCGCGGATGAGCGCGAACTCTTTGATGCGCGAAAGCAGGATCGAGCTAAGGCTCGTGTTGATGCAGACCGAGGTGATCAGAAGGATCGTAATGCCGATAAGAAGCATCAAAAGCTTGATTTTGTTTAAGATAATGCCCTGGGTCTTGGATACCTTGCCGATCGGCGCGAAGCTCATCTGCGCATCGCTTAGACTTTTTGAAATTTCGCTAAGCTGCTTAAAATCGCCGCTTACGATCGCTTCGGCGTAATTTACCTGCGCAGGCTGATTTAAAATTTTTTGCGCCAGCGGCAGCGAGATTAGCAGCATGCCGTCCTCTTTCTGCCCGTCATAAACGATGCCTTTTATCTTTACCTTGCTCGTTTCGTTTGAGCCGATCGGCGTGATCTCGATACTATCGCCGAGCTTCGCGCCCAAAAGTTTGGCGAGATCTTGGCCGATGAGTGCGTTTTTATCGTCGAAATCTACGCCTATAAACGAGCCCTCTTTAAGATCCAAAAACGGCATCGTATCGCGCAGAGAGGAGAAATTTACCCCCATGATGATGCCTGAGTTTACGCCCAAATTTGCGCTGCCGAAAAGGTATTTATTCGCGCTTTTTAGTGCGGGGATTTTAGCGAACTTTGCATCGAGCGCCGCTTCGTCCATATGGGAATTTTCTAAATTTGCGGGGCTTACGATTAAATTTGCGCCGTAGCTGTTTAACTCACTGGCGACCTTTTTATCGATGTCGGCGTAGATATTTACGAACGCCGCACAAACTGCGCTGCCTAGCATTATCGCGACAAAAATCACGAAGCTGCGAATGCCGCTGTTGATGATACTTTTAAAGATCGCGCTTCTGAAAAACGCGCCGTTATTTCCTGCCATAAAGCACCTCCGCAGGCAGTAGCTTGATCACTCCGCGTAGCGGTAGAATCGAGCCGATAATGCAAATAAGAAGTCCAAAGACTATGCTAAGCGGAAAGACCATCAGCGAGACGCCGATAAAGGAGCCAAAAATTTGATATGCGATCGCCCAGCTAAGCGCATATCCCACGACTGCGCCCACGAGCGAGCTAAGTATGCAGATGACGAAAATTTCGGCGGCGAACTGGATATAGATCATAAAGTTGCTCGCTCCCAGCGCCTTAAGCAAGCCGATCTCCTTTTTGCGCTTGTAAATTTCGCTGCTTAGCAGGCTCGTGATACAGATGCTTGAAATCAGCAGAGATAAAATGCTTACGACGCCCATTAAATTTTGAATTTTTTTCGTGATGCCGCTTTGAGCTTCGCTGACGCTAAGCACCGCCTTAGCAGTTGCATTTGGATACTCCTCGGTGATCTGATATGCGATGGAGCTAACGTATGCCGAGCAATACCAAGTATCGTATTCTGTGGCGTCTAGATTATCGAGACTCCTTCTTGCCTTTACGGACAGATCGTCTTCAGGGATAGTCATGGCGCTGACTTCTGCCTTGGCGATGAGGCCCTCTTTGTGCGTTAGCTTTTGCACCAGAGATAAATTTGCGATCAGCTTTTTGGCTTCATCCTCCGCGCCGTGCAAAATTCCAACGACCTTAACCTCATAATCTCCAAGCTTTATCGTATCGCCGATCTTTAGCCCCAGCGCGTCGCCTGCGAGCACTTCGTCATCGGCGCCGTCTTTTACCCACTGCCCCTCTACGCTCCAAAACGGATAGAGCGAGCGCACGCCCGATCTGAAATCAGGCTCATCGCTAACGCCTACGTCCTTTTCAAAGTAGGTTCCCACGACGTCGTAATCTCCCGCGCGGGTAGTTAAAAAGGGCGCGAAGGCGGTGATATTGTTGCGCCAAAAAATTTCTTTGATCTTATGCAGATCGCTTTCTTTTAAGAAATCGTCGTTCTTAAGCGGCGAGTATTCGCGTCCGCCGATCTCGATACTTAGGCTTTGCGAGCGCGGCAGCACGACGATATTAGAGCCGTAGCTGCGCAGCTCCTTGGCGACCTCGTCGCCGATTTTTAGCGTGATATTTAGCATGCAAGCGATCAGCGACACCGATAAAAATATGGTCAAAAACGCTAAGAATTTACTGTCTTTGGAGTTTAAAATGGAGGATTTGATTATGCGTAAAAACATTATTTAAGCTCCTTTAGCGTGCCGTTAAAATCCACGTAGCGCTCGGGATGCGCGGTGAAAGCGTCCTCATTTTCTTTGCTTTCGAAAAAGTAGGTGCGTCCGTAGTAAAGATAGCTAAATTTAGAGGTGTTTAAAATCTCTTTTCTGCTGACCGGATCGATTACCTTTTTATCCACTATCTCCGAGAAATAGGACGCGCCGTCCTCGATCGTCTTAAGCGCGATGACGATATTCTGTCCGTCAAATTTATAATCTAGCGGGAGCGGGTTGCAGCCGCCAAGCTTGCCGACGCTCGGCAAAAAGATACGCACGTTGCAAGCGATGCAGATGAGCTCGTCGCCTTTTTTGATGTAGCCCATATCGCCGCAGATCGAGCACGCGTCAAAAACCGCGACCGGGGCAAATTTGTCCGTGAAGCGGTTTAGTAGAAAAAACCTGACCTTGTGCCCGTCGTCGGTGACGTAGGCAAAGCGGTGCAGTTTGCCGTCCTTTACGATGTTTGCATCAATTATGAATTCCGCACCTTGCGGCTCGATAATCTTAGGCTCATCGATCGTAGGCGGTTTTGAAGCGACCAAGATATAATAAAGCCCCAAAAAGCTGATTAAAACCCCAAGCGACAAGATCAGGCTAAAATCTCTAAAAATGGCAAATCTGCCCGCTTTAACCTCTCTAAATTTTATAATGTCCGCTTCGCGAGGCGCGCGCCTTGGCGCACGCAATACCGTAAGCAGCGCGACTAGCACGACTATAAGGCAAAGGGCTAGCGTCAGATAGGAGTTGTTGTAATGGATGATTTTGGCGATGACGCTTAGAAACTCGGACGAGCCGATCGCGTTTGAAAGTCCTTCAAAACCCTTCGCAGCTAGCGCTTTCGGCGCGTCCGCCTGGCGCAGATCAAGGCCTAAAAAGCCGATTTTAGATATGAAGGCAAACGCCCACGCAAGGGCAAACGACGCCAGCCTCGCGCCTCTGCCGGTGCGAGCCAAAACCGCGCGGTAAATGAAATAGAATAAAATGAGCGCCAGCGCGCCTAAAACCGCCATAAAGAGGTTGGTTAAGCTGAAGCTGTCCAGTAGCTCGCCGGAGAAAATTTTAAAATTCATCCCTATGAAGCGGTATTCAAATCCATACGCGCAGCCAAGAGCAAAAATAACTGCAGCGGTAAGATAGAATCGCTTAAGCCTAAACGCAAACAGTAGCGCGAGCAGCGTTAAAAGTGCGAGCGCGTCAAATATAATCTTGCCTGTATCGGCGTTTGCCGAGCGCGCAAATGCGCTAAAGCACAGCGCCCCGAATGCAGCTCCCAAAAGCGCGGGCAAAAACGATGCGCTAATAAAGCGCCTACCGCCCAGATACGCGCTTAAAAATGCAAGCGGAAACAGAGCCAAGCTAACGTGATAAAAAAATATCGTCATTAAAAATCCTCAGAGCTTAATGCGCGTAAATCGCCTATAATTGCTTA
>CALHQN010000047.1 GCA_938036585.1 uncultured Campylobacter sp. | reverse complement strand
GATCTCGTATGTGTTTAACGAAAAGAAAGCTAAGCCTATGCGCCTTTCGCGCCCGCTAAATTTTATCTCTCGCGCGGCACGGCGTGGGCACGGATTTAGCCTGCGCAAGCCGAGCGAGATTTAAAATTTCATCATCCCGCTTGCCTTAAAATTTTAAAATTCTATCGTCGCAAAAGCTTCGCCGCGGATAAAATTTTGCAAACGGATGAAATTCTTACTAGCCGCCATACACACTGCGCTTTAGCATTCGTACGATACGCGCCTATTGCCGCTGCAACATTTACAAAATTTTAAAACCGCACGGAGCTCATCTTGCAAACGACGATTACGCCGCAGGCTTATCTGTGCGGGCGCATAGCCTTCGGGCTAACGACGAAACCTTGATCTTAGCCGCAAAGCAAATCCGAACTCCGGCAGAGAAAATGCGAGCGGCGCGAATACAGAAGCAAAAACCGGGCGGGCGGGCGCGTTTGCCCGAAGCCTAGCCTTTTAATTTCATCATTTTTTCTAAAATTTCATACACAAGATCGAGCTTCATAAAGCCGTCTCTATCCAAAAAATGCCCGCCCTTCTCCACTTCGTAAAACTTAGCATCGATCTGCCCCGCTAACTCGCGGCTGAAGCTAAACGGCACGATATAATCATCCTTTGCGGCAACCACCGCGCGCTGTTTTGCGGCGGCTTTTATGCGCTCAAAATCAAAGCCTTTATCCATAAACTCGTCTAAAATTTTAAATTGCGGATCGCTAAGCGGCTTTGCAAGCCCCGAAACTAGCACGACGCCCTCTACTGCGCCGCTTGCGGCACTGCTTTGTAAGAAATTTAAGATCGTAGGGCATCCGAGGCTGTGTCCGACCAAATAGACTTCGCCTTCAAATTTTACGCTTTCTCGCAATGTCTTCAGCCACTCATCAAGCCTCGGATTCGCAGGCGTAGGCATCGTTAAAATTTCCGCGCTCGCGCCCGATTTTTCGATCTCGCCTTTAAGCCAGGCAAACCAATGGCTTTTAGGCGAAGCGTCGTAGCCGTGCACGATATAGACGCACTTTTGCATATTTTTCTCCTTCGAATTTAAGCTCGCCCCAAACGAGGCGGTACCGACGCAAAGTAGCGAAGCTGCGCACGCCAAGCTAAATTTCATCGCATTTCGTCTTTTGCTATTCATCTATAGCTCCTCTCATTTCTAAAGCGGACATTTTACATCGTTTTTAAAAAAGTTTTCTTAAGGCGTTCGCGTAGATCTATAAAAATTCGCGGCAAAGCCGCTTGCGCGCTAAATTTTAAAATTTTAATCCGCGCGCTAGCCCTTGCAGATCGTGATTTTATCGGCAAATTTACCCAAAAAATGATACCCTGAGCCCGCCTGCGCGATGATATCGAGCACCGCGTCCGCATCCCGCACGAGCGTGCCGCCCGCAAAGTCCACGCCGCGCTCAAACAGTGCCTGCGGCAGTAGCGGCGTGGTGGGCCCCACGAGCACGAGCTTGGCGCCGCTTTTTTTCAGGCGCAAAAGTCCATCGAGCGTATCGTTGATGAGCGTCGTAGCCGTGATTATCACGTTATCGGCGCGCGGCACGACGCTTGCGGCCTCGCTTGCGGGCAGGTAAAACGGCAGCTCCACCTCTTTAAGCGTACTTTTGTCAAGCTCTAAAATTTTAAAATCCGCGCCATTTTTCATCAGCGTCTTGATGTAGGGCACCAGCGCGCCCACGACGACGCTAAAGCTGCCGTGCTCGATCCGCAGCTGCTCAAAGGGATCGGCGCCGAATTTCACGTCGTAATCGGCGCGGATTTTATCGAAACACGCCCTACCTAGCGCATTTAGCGCAGCGAGCGCGAGCGTCTTTTTAAGCGGCGCGGCGGAGCCCAGATCGCGCAGCAGATAGCGCACGCTCCTGCCCGAGATATTGCCCGAATCCGGCATCACGCTTGCCTGCGAGGGGCAGCAGATGGCGCCTGATAGGGACTTTAGCGGCGTATAGCTAAGCCCGCACGCGCCTCCGCTCAGCTTCACGCCGCTAAAAAACAGTCCCACGACCGCGCGCTGGATCTTAAGATCCAGCGCCTGGGCGCCTAAAATTTCTTTCGCGCACTCCAGCGTCTGATCTAAAATTTCGCTCATTTTCGCTCCTTTAATGTGGAATTTAGCGCCATTATAGCTTAAAATTTCGGCGCCCGTATTGATATAGATTATTCGGCGGGCAGCGGGCGACATCCAAGCAGACGCGAGCTAAATTTAACGAAAGCGGCGGCAGCGGGCAAAATTTAATAAAAGGTGCGGGCGCGGGTAAAATTCAGGCCGCACGCGGATAAAATTCAAACGGCGGGCCGTATCTGCGACAAGTCGCGCCCGCTGCGGAGTTAAATTTTATTTCTACCTGCCGCACGGATAAATTTATTTCCGATCCGCCGCGGGACTAAATTTCATTTTTCGATCCATCGCAGGACTAAATTTTATTTTCCGATCTGCCGCAAAGCTAAATTTTATTTTCGGATAGCAGGATGTTTATGAGCGGATTTAGCAGCGTTTCGCCGCGCGCGGCGCACAGCACGATCTCGTCATAGTAGTAGTCGCTCCTGCCGTAGTTGTGAAACTCATACGCCCCAAAGCCGTAGCCCATCGGCGTGATCTCGACGCGCGAGTACCAGGCGTCCTTGGCGATGATGTATTTTTCGGTGTCTTGCGAATAAACCCACACCACGATCTCATCTCTGTTTTTTTGCCGCATCAGCCACATAAAGACGTTTGCGATGTCGTTGAAAAAATATGTATCGCCGTTTGGCATAACGGCCTGAGCGGTGTTGTACAGATCGTTTATCACCGTGCCGCTCTCTAGGCATAGATATTTGCCAAATTCGATCTGCAGCGGCTGCTTATCCGTGTTACCGTGGCGCACGGAAATTTTGGATTCGGCAATATCCATCGACGATATGAGTAGCCCCATCACGCAGGCGAGCAAAACCGCGGCAAAAATTTTTTTAATCATAGCAGCGCGCCCCGCACGAAGTAGTATTTGACGACGTAGGCGCTGCAGATGAGCGCGTTTAGAATGAGCCAGAACGAGGAGTATTTAAGCAGGTGGGTGTAGGCGCGCTTGGTGATAAGCTCCGTTAAAAACGGCACGATGCCGAAAAATATGCCCAAAAACAGCGAGCCCCAGATCGCATAGCCGACGAAGTAATAATCCTTCAAAAGCATGCAGTACGGGCATTTATGGTTAGGCTGCTCGTAAACGTAAAGCCCGAAAAAATAGGTGATCGCATAGTATGCGACGAACAAAAAGAGCAAATTCAGAGCAAAGCTCGCCATTGACTGCTTTAAGAAATTTAAGATCAAAATGGCGCCCAATATCGCGTAGAAAAAGGTCGCCAAAAGCGCCTGCGTGTATCCAAACGGGAGCTTCGGCGCGCGAAATACGACCGAGCAGCAAAACACCGGCACGCGCAGCGGGATATTGGTAAAAAATAGAATTTCTAAAATAAACTCCGCCAAAACGCCCGTAAAAAGGATGGTAAAGATCAGGTATTTGCGCTTAAGATATGGAAATTTGCCCGCTTTAAGATCGAGGCTGTTTAAAATAAGCCAGAGCCCAAAGCCGAAGATCAGTAAAATTTTTAAAAGTAGCAGGATATTGCCGTAGCGGTTCGAGCCCACGACGCCCGCGGAACACATCGCGCCTGGCACGACCGAAGAGAGCTCATTCAGGCAGAGCGCGAAAAATATAAACAAAATGGTCTTGCACGCTATCGTGAAAAACAAAATGGTGTTGATGAGATAGTTTCTTTTCTCCAGGGCGTATTGCAAATTTGAGGTGGCGTTAAAGTCCCAGTAGCGCATGATCCGCACGATATAAAACTGCGAGATCGCCATCAGCGCTATTACGATCAGCTCTACGGCCAAAAACGCGATCACGCTGCCCGACAAAAATACGCTCATGCTGAAACTTCTCCGTCTTTTAAAAACACGTATCGATCTACGAAACTTAACTCGTCGAAGAGTATGTCGTGCGTCGCGATCAAAACGGTCTTTTTAAGCTCTTTGAGCTTTGAGAGCATCTCGATAAAACCGAGCGAGTTTTGTTTGTCTAAATTTGCCGTCGGCTCGTCGGCCAAGATGATCTGCGGCCCCATCACGAGCGCCCTAGCGATGGCGCAGCGCTGCTTCTCGCCGCCGCTGAGGCTCGAGACGATCTGATCTTTTTTATGCGCGATATTGGCAATCTGCATCGCTTCATCTATGCGCGCGCCAAGCTCATCCCCACTCAGCCGCTCAAGACTAAGCGGCGCAAGGACGTTTTTATAGACGCTAAGCGCCTCAAGCAGATTGAAAGACTGAAAGATGAAGCCGATTTTTTTGTGGCGATACGCTGAGCTTTCGATATCGGCGAGCTTGGAGACGTTTGCGCCGTCTACTAAAACCTCGCCGCTGCTCGGCTTAGAAAGCGCGCCTATGATGGATAGAAGCGTGCTTTTGCCGCTGCCGCTGACCCCTTTTAAGATTACGATCTGCCCCTCTTCGACGCTTAGGCTTATGTTTTTTAAAGCGCGAAATTCATTCGCCCTGCCCTCGTTGTAAATTTTAAAAAGCTGCTTGATCTCTATCTTGCTCATTTGACCGCCTCGCTCATATCGCCGATAGCGATGCGCCAGGATGGGATGATGACGAAGGCTAAAAACGGGATCACGCTAAAGACGAAGATCAAAAAGAGCATATTGAAATTTATCGCAGGCGTGAAGGTGATGAAATTTCGCAGCTCGCCGCCTAAGAATATATCGCGAAGAAGCGGCGCATCCAGGATAAAAACATAAGCATACGCGCCCGCGACGCCGAGCAGATAAGCGCTTAGCGAGACGATGAAATTTTGAATAAATTTCATCGCGATGATGTCCTTTATACAAAAGCCGATGCTGCGCAAGATCGCGATCTCCTTTTTCTTCTCGCCGTAAGCGAGCGAAATTTGATTTTTCAGCA
>CALHQN010000046.1 GCA_938036585.1 uncultured Campylobacter sp. | reverse complement strand
AATTAGGGGAATTTCCCACAATTAAAACTAATAGGTGAAAATTTTTCCCATTAAACTAATAACCGAAAATTTCGGCTATTAAGAAACTGCGTCTTTTAGGGCATTTTTTAGATTTTCATATTTTGATAGCTCTTTTTTTAGGGTTTCGACCTCTAAAACCAAATTTACGGCGGCTTCGGTCATTTTACTTATTTTGTTGTTTGAGACGGCAACATTTAAGCCACCCTCGCTCATTCCTATCCTCTCCGCAAGCTCTCGCTGCGTGATGCCCAGCTCGGCACATACCCGTTTAACTATATTATTCTCTTTGTAATTTGGATCAAAATGCCACTCAATAACGTATAAATCGTTTTGCTTTTTATCCTTAAATTCTATATGATTACCGCCCTGATGAAAAAAGGTATCGTATCCGACTATCTCTTTGATTTTGGCGTTTATTTCTTTGATAAGCTCTTTTTCATTACCTCGCTTTATCGGCGTGACTGGATTTATCTCGTGTTTAAGTTGCCCTAGGATTAAAATTTTAGATCCGTCCGTAGGATCATTGCCTTTATCAATCGCATTAGGATTTTCTATCATAAGATCAGGGCTGTGCCTGTTGTCTTCAAGCCAATCAAATACGCTATCCTCATCGTCCTCGTTGCGAAGGTTTTCGATGCAGTATTTTTTAAACCTCTGATAAAACGGCAATATCGCCTCTAAATTGGTAGGATGTAGCCATTTATTATTTTCTTTTGCGTATTTTTTACATATTTTTATAAAATTTTCACTTGTCATTTTTTCCCTTTTCATCGTCACAAATAAAGCTAAATTCTATGTTTTTGATATGATTTAAGCGATAAAATATCTCGTCAAAATCATTAAGCAAATTCGTATCGTCATCAAAAAATCCTCCGCCGCAATTAGGGCAAAAGCTAAAGCTTTTCTTGCGCTCTTTGATGTCAAACGTGATCTTAGTCTTGCATGTTTTGCACCTTATTTCTACTTCGGTTATATCTTTTATGTTTTTTTTCATTTTCTACCTTTATATTATTTTACTAAATTTCGACTAAATTTTACGCGCTCTTTGAGAAAAATTGCTCTATTTTAGGTGCGAGCGCTACTTGCCCTTTGCTCGTGATTTTCGTCGTAAAGGTTTGTAGATTGCCTTTTGTAGTGGCTATCACGTTCATCACAAGCTCAAAGTATCCGTTATCTACGTATTTCTGATAAGGCTTATTGTCTTTTTGCAAGTAGCCGCTATCTCGCAGCCAACTAAAGAGCCGTTTTTGCCCTACTCTTATGCGCTTGTCGTCGCATAGGGCTTTTGCGTAGTCGCCGATGTTGATGCTCGTCGCGCTTGCTTCGACGGCTTTGGCAAAGGTGATATAAGGCAAATTTGTCGCCTTTTCGCGCTCTAGTTCCTGAGTTTTTGCTCTTTGGGCTTTTAGATCAAGGGCTAGTTTTATAATCGTATCGGGATCGCTTAGCATCTCATCGATCTTTTTTTGCGTGATGTAGCCGCCGTGCTTGCGAATAGACGGCAAAACCTCAACATTGACCCATTTTCTAAAGCTCCTGGCGTTTGGCTTGTCGCTTCGCATTAGCACGAAATAAAGCTGCGGCTCGGTAATAAAAGTTGCGTTTTGCTCCCTACCTAGGCTATCAAAGATGGGGTAAGTCAAACTTAGGCCATCGTCAAACTCCGAAGCGATCGCATTTTTAACAACGCTTGCATTGGTAAGCTCTAAAATTTTACAAACATCAGCTAAGCAAAACAGTGGATCGCCCGCCTCACCGACTGCGACCCTGATCTCAAAGTTATCATTTTTAAAAATTTCTAGGTTCATTTTTTGGCCTCTATTAAATTTTATTTTCGTAAATATTGCCGACGACTACCCAATCGCCGAGCTCACTGAGAGAAAATCGCAAATCCTCCCGCTTTTTATCAATCGGTCTAACGACGAAACTTCCGAAATCAAGAATCACCTCGCCTATCTCGCCGTCTCGCGGATTATAAAATTCATCGCCGCAAGGAGACTGCGGGTCAAATTTGACAATGTAGCTCTCGTAAATTTCCGCATTATTTTGATCCTTTAGCCCTGTGTATTGCATAAGCTCGACATCTTCAAAAGAGCACTCGAAATCAAACTCCGTCTCCTCATCCCATAATCTTAATTCATTGCTTGCAAAGTCAAGATATAAAACTTCGTATATCCTTTTATCTGCCTTGTAATAAGCTCTAAATTTAATCTCTCTCATATCATTAATCCTTAATCTTCTTGATTATCCCTCTTAGTTTTTCGTCTTTTGTAGTCATCGTTTTGGCATCTAGCCCTTTTTGAGCCAGTCTTTTAATCTCGCCTAGCAATTGGGCTGCACGAGAGGGCATCACTA
>CALHQN010000045.1 GCA_938036585.1 uncultured Campylobacter sp. | reverse complement strand
TCTACGGGCTTGTCATCATGCTACTGGCGCTTATTTTTAAGCTCATCAAAGTGGCCCAAATCAGGGAGACCGTTTCGTTTTTTATGCAGATTATGCCGATGATCTTTATCCCCGCAGGTGCGGCTATCATCATCGCGGGCGATAAGCTGCGTGAGAGCCTCTTTGCGATCATAGCGATCACGGCGATCTCGACCGTCGCAGTTATCGCTGCAAGCGGCTCCGTGACGCAGATTTTTTACAAAATCGCCCTTAATCGGCTCAAGCGCAAACTCTACGCCGCAGCGCATAATGAATTTACGGGGGTGCCCGCACAGACCGCCCCTGCAGATATAAACGCAAGCGGTGCAAATAGCGCAATAAGCGGTATTGCGGGCGGCATCGCAGATAGTACCAAAGGCGCAACGGAGGGTGCAAGCAGCGGCCCTGTGGGTGCAAATACTATTGTAAACCATCTGAGTGCGGATACCGATACAGACTCCACAAACGCGGATACTATCACAAAAAACTCTGCGAACACCGATGCTGCCGCAAACCCTGCTAGCACGGATACCGCCATAAACTCTGCAGCCGCAGATTCCGCCAAAGACTCCGCAGGCACAGATACTATCACGAGTGCCGATGTCGCTCCGGGCTTTGCAAGTGATGACGCCGTTACGGAGCCCGCAGGCTCTGTGGATGCAGGAGAGATCATAGACGAGATGCTAAAGCACGAAGCTTTGTCGGAGGATGAGAGATGAAAGAAGCGCTAATAAATTCTGCCTTTTTCGGAGTGTTTTTGTGTCTGGCGTCCTTTCACATGGGACTTTATCTAAAAAAACGCTTCAGGCTAGCGATCTTCAATCCGCTTCTAATCGGCACGGTACTTACCGTCTGCGTGCTTTTGGTTTTTAAAATTCCGTATGAGAAATTTAACGCCAGCGCCTCGCACATCAGCTTTTTCTTAACGCCGATTACCGTGTGCCTAGCCGTGCCGCTATATGAGCAGCTCTCGCTTTTAAAAAGAAACTTCCTAGCCATCGGCGCAGGGCTACTTGCCGGCGTGATAGCGGGGCTTGGCAGTATCTACGCGATGGCTGTAATCTTTGGGATCGACCATACCCTCTATGTCACGCTACTGCCAAAATCCGTCACCGCGCCTATCGGCATGGGTATTAGCGAGAGCCTGGGCGGTATCGTGACGCTGACGGTAGCCTGCATCATCGCTACTGGCATCATCGGCAGCGTATTTGGAGAGGTGTTGCTTAAAATTTTCGGCATTAAAAAAGCGATGGCAAAGGGGATCGCTCTAGGATGTGCGAGCCACGCGATGGGAACGGCGCGCGCACTTGAAATCGGCGACGTGGAGGGGGCGATGGCCTCTTTGGCGATGGCGGTTACGGGGCTTCTTACCGTCATCGGCGCCGGCATATTTGCAAATTTTATTTAAAAAGGCGTTTTGCGGCAGCGCGCTTTTGCCCTCGCCGCAAAGGGCGTAAATTTTAAAATTTTATCTAAGGAGAGAACATGATAATCTCTATAGCCAGGCAGACCGGCGCAGGCGGGCGCGAGACGGCGCGTAAGCTCGCGCAGCGTCTGGGATACACATATCTAGCCAAGGCGGATCTGCTCCGCAAGGCAGACGAGCTGGGATATTTCGAGCAGATGTATGAGTTTTACAACGAAATGCCGGTAAATACGCTGCTTCAGGCGATCTCGCACAGCGAGCTAGCCAACGAGCAGAAACGCGACCATATAGCTAGAATTTATCAAAAGATCGTCGAGGGCGGCAACGTCATCGTGCTTGGGCGCTGCGCGGGGTTTTTCTTGCGCGGACGGACGGATCTGCTGACTGTATTTTTGCGCGCTAGCGACGAGTTTAAGCTCGCTCGCTTGGAAAAAGAGGGGCACGCCGACGCGCGCGAATATATGGAGGATAGCGACGCGGGCAGGATGAGCTTTCATCAGTACTACACCAATCAAATTTGGGGCGCCGTAGCCAATTATAATATCTGCATCGATACGTCCTATTGCGGCATCGACGGCGCGGTGAATATCATCGAGTATCTGGTAAAAAGCCGCGGTAAAAATTGAAATTTTAAAATTTCGCGGCGGGCGGTAACAAGTGCAGCCAGGCGATAAGCTTATGAGCGGTATATCGGCGTAGCGGAATTTTGTGTTTGATTGCGGCGCTAAATTTTAAGGTCGCGCGTTTGCCTGCTAAATGCGGCGAAATTTGATAAAATTTGACGAAATTTAAACCCAAAGGAGCAAATATGAGCGCTCATCTATGCCCAAAATGCGGCGAAAACAGGATCTATTTCGACGGCATCTGCCACTCATGCAGCCAAAGGCAGAGGCGAGACGAAATTTTAAACCTAAGCGCGGACGAAGTGGAGGCGATGATCCTAAAAATCGCGGATCGTATCGACGAGATCGAAAAATGGGATGAGATTTACAACGATTTTTGGGCGCTTTTTAGCCTGCTGGGTATTCACGATCCAAGGATTGCGCGAGCCGCAGCAGCGGCGGAGATCTACTGCCCACCCGAGCTCTACTTTGGCGCGCCGAAGGACGTGAGAGACGCGCTCGTCCGCAAGCTCGCCTCGCTGCAGGACAATGCCAAAAACACTCTAAATGACGTTCTGTGCGCGCTTGCGTGGCAGGGTGACGAGCAGACGACGCAGCTTTTTTACGAACTGTATCAAAACCCGAAGCCGTGGCGTCAAAAGCTCTACGCAGGCACCGAAATTTACGCGCAGATCGGCGGCTGGAGCTTTGATCGGATGGGTGAGCGAAAATCGCTCGTTTTTGATAAATGCTTCGCAGCGGTGCGCGTAAGAGATGGCGCGGAGAAAAACGGCGAGCACGCGAGCGAGCGCGGAGATGAAAGCGCGAGTAAAATTTCAAATTTCAAAGGCGGCGCTAACGGCGAAAATTGCGAACAAAATGCGCAAAACGGCGCGGACGAAATTTCAAATTTACACGCGGGCGCGCAGTGTGCTCGCACGGGCATGGACGAAGACGCGAGCTTGCGGAACGAGCGCGTAAATTTCAAAGCAGACGCGCAAAAAGACGCTGGCAGCGGTTTAAATTTAAGCGAAAATGCAAAGGACGCTTGTGAATGCGCAAACCAAAACGCGGATGAGCCCGTACGTATCGGCAGGCCTACAGGGCAAAAGTGCGAGTTTTGCGGCTGCGAGATGCTCGATATACTCCGCCTTAAGGCCGACGAGCCGCGGCTTGCGTTTCTGAATTTAAAGCACGATGCGATCTTTCGCTGCTGCCCGACCTGCGTCGGCTCGGTAATGTATTTTTGCAAACGCGGCGCGGATGGCGAGATGGAGCTAAGCTGCGAGGGCGAAG
>CALHQN010000044.1 GCA_938036585.1 uncultured Campylobacter sp. | reverse complement strand
TAGATGTCGGCGCTAAGGATGATAGCGAGCGTGTAGCCACCGCTAGCGGCATCATACGAATGAGCGCGGAGGCGTTTGCCGCCGTTAAGCAAAACACGGCGAAAAAAGGCCCCGTGCTTCAAACCGCCGTCGTTGCCGCAATAATGGGCGCTAAAAAGACGAGCGAACTCATACCAATGACCCATCCGCTTACGATTACTTCGATTAAAACAGACATTGAGGAGCTTGCGAGCGAATGCGCGTTTAAGCTTTTCGTAACGGTAAAAATCACCGGCAAAACGGGCGTCGAGATGGAGGCGCTGACGGGCGTGAGCGTGGGGCTGCTGACGATTTATGATATGCTAAAAGCGATAGATAAATCGATGCAGATCACCGACGTTGTGTTGCAGCGCAAAGAGGGGGGCAAGAGTGGCGTGTATACTAGGAGCTGAAAAGCCGAAAATCGACTACCCGCTCTTTTGGGAATACAAAATCATCCTTGACGCAAGCACCCAAAAGCGCGAGCAGATCGATGAAATTTTAAAGGGCGAAAATTACAAAATAGACTTTTCGCGCTTTTCAAACGGCGGCAAATATATGAGCTTCAACGCAAGCGTATTCGTAAATAGCGATACGCACAGAAATGAAATTTTCGAGCGCTTAAAGGCTCATTTTAAATACATACTGTAGGAGAGGATATGAAGGAAAAACTGATAGAAAAATTCGGCGCCGATCTCGCGCAAATTTCACAAGCCGAACTGGCGGTCTGCGTGCAAAATTTAGCTTTTGAACAGAGCCTAAAGTATCTGTGCGGACTAAGCGAAGATGCAAAAAGCGCTAAAAGCGCCGAGCTCATCTTAAGCTTTGCCGCCGAGCTTGACGAAATAGGAGCGCTAAAAGACGCCTCCTCCGAAGCGCTAATCGAAGGGGTAAAAAAGGCGCTGTGCGACGAGGACGAGCAGGCTCTTTACAAGCTCATCTACGATTACGACGATCTGCGCAAAAAGATCGCTTGTAAGCAAAAGGCGATTAAAACCCTTGTCTTGCGCAGCTACGACGATCTGGATACCGCGCTGCAAAACATAAGCGAAACAGAAGCAAAAGAGTGCATAGGCGCGGCGCTACAGCGAGCGATTGCGAGCAAACTTCCGCTTGCGGACGTGCTGAAAGAAGCAAGCGAGCTAGCCTTCATAAGCGTGCTCGAAAGCGGCACCGACATCGAAGATACCGCGCACGAGACGGCGAAAAATATCGCATTTTCGGCTATCGGCGACGGGGAATTTACGAAATTCCGCACGAAAGAAATTTCAAAAATCATCATAAATCGCGCGATTTTCGTCGCAAACGAGAGCAAAAATACCGCCGCTGCGCTAATTAGAGGCGCGATTTTAGGCTGCTACGACGGCATAAATAAAGCCGCCGAGAGATACCGCGACGAGCTAAGTTTCTCGCCAGCAAGCGACGCGCAGAGCCTAGAGGAGAAAAAGCTTCAAATTTCGCAGATGAGCGAGCTATTTAGCGCGGTTTTAAGCGACGCGGTCGCAAGCTCGGAGGAGCCCGCTAAAAGCGAGATCGCCAAGATCGCCGATGAAGAATTCGGCGGCTACCTGGCTAAATTTAGAAAAATTTCAAGCGATCTTGCCGAGCAGCTAAGCGCCAAAATCGGCGAGATCGAGCTTGGCGAGCGCGCGAAAAAGGCAAGCGCCAAGGCGCGCGAAATCACTCAAGAGCTAAGCCAAAAAAGCGCCAAAATCATCGAAAATCTCGATCTGGACGAGAAACTGGACGCAATCAAAAAGGAGCTTAGCGAATTTGAAAAGAAGATGAGCCAAAAATTTGCCGAGCTAAAAAGCTCCGACGTCGCTAAAAACGTAAGCGAAAGAGCGCGCGAGATGAGCGCCAAGGCTTACGAGGCGGCAAAAGAAACGATTGCCAAGCTAAAGTCCAAAAAGGACTAATCGCGTGCAAGCGCTGCAAAAGCGGGCTTTGCGAGGCGGTGGAACACATAGAGCCCGCTCCGGCGTCCCCGCCTCGTCGTCTAAACGCGCATCGGCGAGCTTTACGGCCGTAGTCGTGCACCGAAGTAGGGCACAGCAAACGCTCAACTCAAAGTGGCGCAAAAACGAGCTCAGGCTAAATTTCGCTCGCAAATGTGCCAAGCGATAGCAACACGGTGAAAGCCCTATTTGATGACCCGCGCCGTAGTTTGCGAGTACTAACCACGCGTCGCTATCATCGTTTATATTGAGCCTAGAGGAGCGGGTAAACGCGCATTTAAATTTTAAGCTGAATTGCACGCTAGGCTAAATTTAGCGTCGAAATTTCATTAAAATTTAATGCCGCGTGGTTCGGCGGATGCTTAAATTTAGCGATAAATTTATCTCTCGCGCAGCCTAAATTCCGCACCGCACGCACGCTCGTAAAACGAGCCGTCAGACAAACAAAGCGCTGAATAAAAGCGAAATTGCAAGAATTTAACCAAATTTTGCTAAAATCGCCGCAAAATTCCAAGGAGAAAAGATGAAAAAATTAGCTCTTTTAATATCGTTCGTCGCGATGATGATTTTTAGCGGCTGTGCGAGCACTACGCAAAGCGGCGTCGTCGGCGCGGATCGCAGCCAGCTATTCACCGTAGGCGAAGCCGAAATGGATCAAAGCGCGGCGGTTGCGTACAAACAGATAATCGCAAAGGCAAACCACGACAAAGTCCTAAACACCAATGCCACGCAAACCGCGCGCGTAAGGCAGATCGCAAGCAGGCTGATCAAGCAGGTCGGGGTGTTTAGAAAAGACGCACTGAAATGGAACTGGCAGGTTAATGTCATCAACGACCAAACGATCAACGCTTGGTGTATGCCTGGCGGTCGCATCGTCGTCTATACGGGCATCATCGATAAGCTCAAGCTCACCGATGCCGAGCTCGCCGCTATCGTAGGGCACGAGATGTCGCACGCGCTACGCGAGCACAGCCGCGAGCAGGCGTCCAGCGATCAGCTTAAAAACGTAGGAATTTTCACCGTCAGCCAAGTAGCGGGTCTGGGCGATCTTGGCGCGAGCGCGCTAAATATGGCGGCGCAGTACACTTTCACGCTGCCGTTTTCGCGCACACATGAGACCGAGGCCGATCTGATGGGCGTCGAGCTGATGGCGCGCGCAGGATACGACCCGCGAGCGGCGATAAACGTCTGGGAGAAGATGAATAAGCTAAATGAGAGCCATCCGCTTAAATTTATGTCCACGCACCCTTCAAATGAGGATCGCATCGCCGATCTGAAAGAGGTGATGCCAAAAGTTCTGCCGCTTTACGAGGCCGCCGCGAGAAACAAATAGCCTCGCAATTTAAAATTTCAAAAGAGCCTTTCGCGCGGCGCTAGGATTATCCGCCGCCGCGCCGAAGCTTTGCCGCGACAAAAGCCTGCCGCGGCGCAAAATTCTAAATCACCGCAAAATTCCATTATCACGCGCGATAAACAAAATCGCGCCGAGATAAAATTTCATCTTTTAAAACACAGGCGCCGGGCGGAATTCCGTAGCATAGGAAGCCCGAACGTCCGTAGCTATAGAATTTTACGGCGCGAAATTTTACGATTTTAAGCGCGATGGAATTTAGAGTAAAATTTTGCTCTTTCGAGCGCAGATGGAATTTCATCGCGGCTGTATACAGATAAAATTTTACAGCCGCAATCGGGCGCAAAAATAAAATTTATTCAGCCGGGCGGCAGGATTTCGGCGTCTTTGCGTGGCGACAAGTCTCGCGCGAGCAGATGAAATTTTGCGCGATAAAAGATAGTCAAATTTCAATTCCGCGAAATTCTACGAGCCGGCGTGAGGAATTTTCCGCACCTTTTGGATTTTAAAGCGTTTTTAGATATAATCGCAAAATATTTATTTTTAAATTTCAAAGGATAAGAAATTTGGACACGGACAGTTCGGTTTTAATGTTAGTTTTAGCTTTTGTATTCATCTTTATGAATGCTTTTTTCGTTCTTTCGGAATTCTCAATCGTAAAAATAAGAAAATCGCGCCTCGAAGAGCTTATCAAAGATAAAATTCCAAACGCAGAGCTCGCTTTTAAAATTTCAAACTCCCTAGACACCTACCTCAGCGCCACTCAGCTCGGTATCACGATAAGCTCGCTGGCTCTGGGCTGGATCGGCGAACCTGCGGTAGCGAGGCTGATCGAGCTGCCGCTAAAGACCTTCGGCGTAAGCGGCGTAGCGATCCATACGATCGCCTTTATCGTCTCATTTACGCTCGTTACGCTGTTTCACGTCGTACTCGGCGAGCTGGTGCCAAAATCCATCGCTATCGCCAAAACCGAAAAAGTAGTGCTTTTCATCGCCAAGCCGCTACATCTATTTTGGATCCTATTTTTCCCTATTATCAAGGCGTTTGACTTCATCGCCGCCGTTTCGCTTAAAATAATCGGCGTAAAACCTGCCAAAGAGAGCGAGCTCGCGCTTTCGGACGAAGAGATCAAAATCATCGCAAGCGAGAGCCTAAAAGGCGGAGTGCTCGATAGCCTAGAGACCGAGATCATCAAAAACGCCGTCGATTTCAGCGACACGGTCGCCAAAGAGATAATGACGCCGCGCCGCGATCTCATATGCCTAAATAAGCAGGCAAGCTACGAGGAGAACTACGATACCGTCTTGCAATCAAGATTTACGCGCTTTCCATATATCGACGGCAGCAAGGACAACGTCCTAGGCCTCATCCACATCCGCGATATCATCCAGCAAAAGGGCGAGCGAAGCTTCGATAAGATCGTGCGCAAGCTTATCATCGTGCCCGAAAACAGCCCGATCTCTAAAATTTTACCGATGATGAATAAGCAGCGCATTTTCGCCGCGCTCGTCATCGACGAATACGGCGGCACGGCAGGTTTTTTGACGATGGAAGATATAATCGAAGAAATTTTCGGCGACATAAACGACGAACATGACGGTAAGATGCAAAATTTCAAACGCATCGACGAAAATACCTTCGAGTTTAGAGGTCGCTTCGAGATCGAAGGCGTCGAAGAAGTGATGGGTATCGACTTCGACGAGGAGACCGAGCAGCTCACGATCGGCGGCTACGTCTTTAATCTCTTCGGCAGCCTGCCCGAGATCGGCGATAAGATCAGCGATGAAAACTGCGACTACGAAGTGCTGCGAATGGATGGCACGAGGGTCTCGCTAGTAAAAGTCACCAAAAAGCATGAGCGGGAGTTGCGCGATAAAGATGATGCTCTGGGCGAAGCGAAATAAGCACCTTTAGTTTAACTGCGCAGTAAGAATGCCCCATCTTGGCGAGATTCTATTAAAATTTTAATATCGCTAATTTAGGGTCGTCTTTCTCGTCGCAAGAGAAATCTTACGATTTAAATTCAATTATAATTTATATATATT
>CALHQN010000043.1 GCA_938036585.1 uncultured Campylobacter sp. | reverse complement strand
GATTTAAGACCCGTTCGTGCTTTTATGCGCGGCTCAGTCGCTCCATCGCTCGCACAGCTTGCATAAGGATTGATAGCGCTTCATCTCGCCGAATTTTAAAATTTCAAAATTTCCGCGATCTGTACAGATCGAGCACATCCGCATTTAAATTTTAAACCTCGGCGAGAGCATCCGCCCGCCGCGGCTGTGCGAACCGCGCCGCAAAATACACGCGGCGGCGAAAGCGCGCAGATCGAGATCTTTAAATTTTATCTCTCAGCCAGGCCTGCGCCGAACTTTGCGGATAAAATTTTATCATTCGCGGCAAATGAAATTTCGCCTTCGTGCCGAGCAAATTTTATCTTCGTCGCTGGGTAAAATTTCACTTTCGTCGCTTTTAAATTCTAGCCGAGCGCAGAAGCGCCATGAAATTTTAAGCGTTTAAACCTACTCGCCTATCAGCCTGCGCACGACGTAGCTTGCGATGAAAAGCCCGAAACTAGCGGTCACTCCCATGAAGCTACCCATCGATTTGACGCGCGGCGGCTCGCTCGAGCAGACGACGTCAAAATCGCCCGCAAAGCCGCGCTTTCGCAGCTCATATCTGATCTTGCGCGCGAGTGGATCGCCTTGCGTCTGCCAGATTGATCGGATTTCGATCCTAGCGGGATCAAGCCTCTTTGCGCCGCCCATCGAGCTTACAAATCCTACGCCAGCCTCGCTGCAGCGCAGCGCAAGCGCGATCTTAGCGCTCACGTCATCGATCGCGTCGATTACGAAATCAAATTTTGCTAGATCAAATTCCGATAAAAATTCCTCATCGATCCTAGCGGTGATCGGCGTCACGCCTTTAAATTTGCGCGCGAAAACCTCACATTTTAGCTCGCCTACCTGCTCGCTTCCAAACTGGCGATTTTGGTTGGTTATCTCGAAGCGATCGCAATCAATCACGCTTAGATTTACCGCACCGCTGCGATACAGCGCCTCTATCGCCGCTCCGCCCACGCCGCCGCAGCCGCAGATTAAAATTTTAGCGCTTTGCAGCCTTGCAAAATCCTCGCCGAAAAGCAGGCGCGAGCGCGAAAAGCGGTCTACTACAACTTCACTCATTGTTTTTCATCCACCTTTCTAGCGCGCTCATCTGCTCGTGCGCGGTTAAATTTAACTTGATCGGACTTAGCGTCGCCCGCCCCTCAAAAAGCACCGAAATATCGCTGTTTTCGTTCCTGCTCGCATCAAAGCCGAGCGTGGATTTGCCTAGCCAATAATACTCCATCCCGCGCGGATTGCGGTTTAGCTGCGCGTCGGTATTGTAGAGCTTCTCGCCGCAGGGCGCAACCGAAAGCCCCTTAAAATCTTGCTTTGAAACGGCAGGAACATTTAAATTTAAAAACTGCTTCGGCGGCAGCGGAAAGCCTTTTTTAAAGATTTTCTCGACCAATTCCACCGCGAGCTCGCATGCGAGATCAAATCCGTATCGCTGCAGCGAGTCCGCGACGTAAAACTGGCTCACCGCAAGCGCGGGAATGCCTTGCAAAACCCCCTCCATCGCGCCTCCGCACGTACCCGAATAGGTCACGTCCTCCGCAACGTTGGCACCGTGATTTATGCCGCTTATCACAAGATCGGGCTTGCGGTTATACAGCGCGCGAAGCGCCAAATACACGCAGTCTGCGGGCGTAGCGTCATCGAGTTTGAAAAATCCGTCGTCAAGCTTGATAAATCTAAGCGGGCGCGTGAGCGTGAGTGAGTGTGAGCATGCCGATTTCTCCGAGCTCGGCGCTACGATGGTGACGTTTGCGATCCCTCTTAGCGCGCTTGCGAGCTCCAAAAGTCCGCGCGCTTCGAATCCGTCGTCGTTGGTGATTAAAATTTCTTTCATATTCTCTCTTTAACTAAAATTTTATGACAGACCTATCGAAGCGGAATTCTGTCTGTAAAATTTTAGCGCTTAATTCTTTAACTATGCAAAAATTGCTATTTAGCTTGCGTGGCGTAGAATTCCGTCGCGCCAAATTTTTCAATAAAATTCCATGCGAACTTAAATCGCAAAATTCATAGAAAAATTCCGCCTTTTTGCTACGAAATTTTATCTTTTTTCGCTACAAATTTTTATAGCTTTTTATAGCCTGACACGCAATTTCATCGCCTCAATTTCGCTTTCGAAATTTCTTAAATTAAATTTTGCGACCGCACTCCGCAACTTGCCGCAAATTCCGCCTTTTAAATTATCACAGATTTTGCGCCATAAAATTTCGCTTTCGCGCCGATGTAAACCGCGGCATAAAATTACGCGAGATTATCTATAACCCTGCTTTACGGCATATCTCCTCGCTCACCTGCGAATCAAGTAGGTGCGAGCTTGGATAATCGTAGAAAAATCGGTGCACTTCACGCACTCCGCTTCGCAGTAAAGCTCGCGTACTAGGTGCGTTGCAGTCATTTTCGGTAATATCCTTGGTTAGCAATTTGAGATATTTTTGCCGATCGGAGCTTTTCAAGCTCGCCCAGCCAGGGCTTAGCGAGTAGGCATAGATCAGATCGCTTCCTTGTGCGCTAATTTCTTCTAGGATCGCAAACTGCGCAACCTTAACGTGGGGCTTTGCACCGCCTACGTCCGCTGCGATCTCGCTAGCTGCGGCTTTAGCGACGAGTGCGGGCGAGCCTAGCTTACTAAGCGCCTCAAAATGCGCCGTTACTGCGGGATCCTCGGTGACTTGACGCTTTTGGTATTTAGCTGCGCCGCAACCGCCTAGAAACATCACTAACGCGCTGCATAGCGCTAAAATTTTAAAATTTCTCATCTTAAATCCTTTGTCGGCTTAATTTTAGCACATTTTGCTATAATTAACAAAAATTTAAAAGGCTAAATTTGAAATATTTAATCTCTTGCTTAGAGCCCTCGGCGAATCTCCATTTTAAAGAGGTTCTTGAACGTCTTAAAAAGCTCGATCCCGCTTGCGAGATTTGCGGAATTTTCGATGAAAAACTTGGCTCGCCGATATATAAAAGCAGCGAGTTTTCGGCGATGGGCTTTGTTGAAATTCTGCCGCTGATTTTAAAAGCCAAGCGCGCGATGGCGCAGATGACGCGGCTTGCGGCGGAGTGCGATCGCGTGCTACTCATCGACTCGCCCGCGTTTAATTTGCCGCTTGCTCGCGCGATCAAAGAAAGCGGCGCGCGCGCGGAAATTTCATATTATATCCTGCCGCAGGTTTGGGCGTGGAAGCCGCACAGAGCAGAGAAACTGAAAAAATTCTGCGATAATCTGCTCTCCATTTGGCCTTTTGAGGCAAAATTTTTCGGCGCGGACTACGAGGTAGATAAAGGCGCTGTGCCGCAAGAAGCGGAGAGCAAAGACTCTGCGCTACAAGAGATAAAAGACAAAGACGCTGCACCGAAAGAGGATGCCGCGCACCCAAGCGAGCAAAGCGCCAAAACTGCAAAGTACTCCTTCGTGGGGCATCCGCTATTAGATGAAATAACGCTGCGAAAGCAAAGCTACAATAAACAGGGCAAGATCGCCTTTATGCCGGGCTCTCGCAGGGCTGAAATTTCAAGATTGATGCCGATTTTTAGAGCCCTTGCGCCTAAATTTAAAAATAGCGAGCGAACCTTGATAGTCCCGCCGCATCTGATGGATCAAAAAGATGAAATTTACGGGCCTCTGGACGGCTTTAGCATCGCAAACGATACTCCCGCCACGCTTAAGGATTGCGATTTCGCCTTCATCTGCTCGGGTACGGCGACGCTTGAGGCGGCGCTCATCGGCACTCCGTTCGTGCTGTGCTACAAGGCTCGCGCGTTTGACGTTTGGCTCGCGCGAAAGCTCGTAAAGCTAAAGCACGTGGGGCTTGCGAATATTATTTTTGATTTTTTGGGCGAGGAACCGCTGCACGAGGAGCTTTTACAAGGCGAAGTAAGCGCGCAAAACCTACTTTCTGCATACGAGCGCTGCGACGCCGCGAAATTTAAACTTGCGAGCGAGAAGCTGCGAGATTATCTGAAATTCGGCTCCAGCGAAAACGTGGCAAAAATTTTAACGCAGCCTGCGAGCTAAAATTTTAAGGCTAAAGCTTATATAATTTGATAAAAAGAAAGGAAGATTATGACGACCGAACCAATGACGCTTTACGGATATGAAAAGATCACCTCCGAGCTCAAGGAGCTTCAGGGCGTGAAGCTGCCTCACATCGTGCAGCAGATCGACATCGCGCGCGGACACGGCGATCTGAAAGAAAACGCCGAGTACCACGCGGCGCGCGAAGAGCAGGCGTTTTTGCTCTCGCGCATCGCCGAGCTTAGCGACATCGTCTCTCGCTCAAAAATCATCGACCCTTCCGCCTACGAGCACGACCGCGTAAAATTCGGCTCTACCGTTACCTTTATGGACGTGGAGACCGAGCGGGAGGAGGTCTACACGATCGTAGGGCTTAGCGAGGCGGACATCTCGCGCAAGCTCATCAATATTAATACGCCGCTCGCGCGCCAGCTTTTAGGCAAGGCGGAGGGCGATCAGGTGGTGCTTCAGCTCCCATCGGGCACTCGCGACGTGGAAATTTTAAGCGTCGAATACAGGCCGATAAAATTTGGAAAATAAGATGAAAAAAGCGGGAATAATCGGCGTTAGCGGCTATACCGGGCTTGAACTGATTAAAATTCTACTTTCCCACTCGGGTTTTGAAATTTCATATTTGGGTGCTTCGACGCAGGGCGAGATAAGCGAAATTTTCCCGCAACTTCGCGGAGTTTTGCAGATGCCGGTACGAGTTGCCGATGCCGCCGATGCCGCAAAGGCGTGCGATCTTATTTTTTTGGCGCTACCGCATGAAAAAGCGATGGAATTTGCCCGCGAAATTTTAAAATTTAAAAGCGTCAAGGTAGTCGATCTATCGGCTGATTACCGCCTAAGCCGCGAGCTTTACGAGAAAAATTACACCACGCATTTAGACCCTCGTAATTTAGCCCACGTCGTTTACGGACTGCCCGAGCTAAATCGCGAAAAGATCCGCGCCGCGCGCCTTACGGCAAATCCTGGCTGCTATCCCACCTGCTCTATTTTGGCGCTCGCGCCGTTTATGCAGCTACTCGATCCGGATACCGGCGTATTTATCGACGCAAAAAGCGGAGTAAGCGGCGCGGGCAAGGCTCTTAAAACGAGCAGCCATTTCGTAAGCGTAAACGAAAACGCGGGCGCCTACTCGCCGATCTTGCATCGCCACGCAGACGAGATCAAGGAGCAGCTGCAAATTTTAAGAGGCGGTGCGTTTAGCACGCTTTTCGTGCCGAATTTGCTGCCGATTACGCGCGGAATGCTGGTTAGCGCGTTTGGCGTACTGCAAAAGAGCGTGGATGCAGAGGCGGTGCTACGGGAATTTTACGCAAACGAGCCTTTCGTGCGCGTCCGAAGCGAGCCCGTGAGTATAAAAAACGTCGCAGGGACGCACTTTTGCGATATTTTTGTAAAAACTGCGGGCGATAAAATTTGGATCAACTCGGCGATCGATAATCTTTTGCGCGGAGCATCATCGCAGGCAGTCGCAAACGCAAATTTAATGTGCGGATTCGCCGAAGCTACGGCGTTGCCGCGTATCGCACACGGAATTTAAGCGATGAACTTTTTTGCAAAAGCCGTTACGCGCGGGAGCCTAGATGCAAAATGATCAAATTCAGGCGATAAAACCGGGCGCGATCTTTATCGGCGATGCGCACGCGGGCGCGAGCAGACCGCAATTTTTGAAATTTCTGCGCGCACTGCGTTCTGCACAAAGCCTGCCGCCCCAAATTTTTATGATGGGCGATATGTTTGATTTTTTGGCAAACACGACCTACGTGCAGCGCTTCTACGAAGAGGAGATCGCGCTAATAAACGAGCTGTCGCAAAAATGCGAAATTTTTTACTTCGAGGGCAACCACGATTTTAATCTGCGCGAAATTTTCCCCCGCGCAAAAGTTTATCCAAACGGCGCGCAACCCGTTAAATTTATCTACGAGAGCGGCGAGGCGGTGCAGATTGCGCACGGCGATCTGTTTTTGCCGCGCCTGACGCAGTTTGCGCTGCTTTCGCTGCGAAATAGAACTTTTCTGAAATTTATGGACCTGCTCGATCGCGCTTTAAAATTTAAAATTTCAAAGATGATCTTAAAATCGCAGGAGGGGAAAAATCTATACAGAAAAATGCCAAATTTTAAGGATATAATTGCGCCGAAGATCGATTTTTACGCGGCAAATTTAATCATCGAGGGGCACTATCATCAAGATGAAATTTTATATTTTGGCGAAAAAAAATATATAAATTTATGCTCGTTCGGGGCCGGGAGTAAAATTTACGAGGTCGCAAAAAGCGAAAAATTTATGCTAATTCCAAAAAACTTAAACTTAAATTAGCTATAATTCCTAAATTTTTACGAGGATATTTATGATAAAGCTTTGTGTTTTCGACTTTGATTCTACGCTGATGGACGGCGAAACGATAGGTTTTTTCGCCGCTAAAATGGGCACGCAGCGACAAGTTAGCGAAATTACGAAGCGCGCGATGGCGGGAGAGCTTGATTTTTTCGAAAGCCTTAGCGAGCGCGTGGCGCTGATAAAGGGGATGAAGC
>CALHQN010000042.1 GCA_938036585.1 uncultured Campylobacter sp. | reverse complement strand
CGCACAGAGCTCGAGCGAAAATTTTACCGAATATTATGCCTACGAAAATTTTAGCGCGCAGGGCGGTTATGATGCCGCCGGCAAAAATTTCAGCGAGGGGAGCGGGTATTTTAGCGCGCAAAAAGAGGACGACTATGCGGATGAAAATTTCAGCGCGCTAAATAAAGGCTCCGCAAGTACTAATTTCTACGCGCAGGGTTCAAATTTCAACTCGCAAAACATAGATTTCATCCCCGATGCCGAGAAAAATTTAACCAAAAACAAGCGTAAAATTTTTAAAGAGCGGCTAAATTTTATCAATCCGTTTTCGCCGTTTAAGCAGATCTTTTCGGCGATCGCGCTGATTATCTGCGTCATTTTGGCGGGCGTTTTCGTCGGCGATGTGCTTTTCGGCAAGCGCTCGTTTGAGGTTTTGCGGCAGTTACAGAGGGAAAAAGCGTTTCTCTTTACCGATGTCGAGCGCCTTAAAAAGGAAAATGCCGAGCTGCAAAAGCTCTATTTGGAGCGCCGCTCGCTCGATCCGGATCTTAAAAAATGAAAAAGCTCTATTTCTTATGCTTGGCGATCTTTGCCTTTTCGGCTAACGAAACAGCGCCGCAAAAGGACGCGAATGCCACCGCTTCGGCGCCCAAAATTTTACCTGCGGGCGAAAAAATACAGACCGCGCCTAAAAATTTAATACCGAGCCAAAGCGGAGTAAACGCAAACGCTACCGCCGCAAAACAAAGCGTTGCGCCGCAAGCCGCTAAGAAAAATGCAAATGCCACGAAGAGCGTAAACACAAGCGCTGCGAAAACGCTTGCAACCGCAAAGGATATAAACTCTACCGATTCCAATGTAAGCAGCGGCGCGAAAAAGCAGGACGCAAATGCAAGTGGCGCCAAGCTCGCTTTGGGCGCCAAAAAGCCTGATGAAAACGCAAGCGCTCCAAGCGCAGCTGCGGCTAAACTCGATACAAACGCAGCAAAACCTAGTACGAGCGCCTCACAGCCGCTTGGAGCTCTACCGCCGGTAGTACCCGACGAGATTCCTATTCGTCCTGAAATTTTACCCGCAGCGACCAGTACTCCGCCTGCGGCACCGCCGCCGCCGCTTAAAAATTTTACGTCAAGATCATTTAGCCTGCCCTCCGACGCTCTTGCGATCGAGCAGATCACGGTGCGCTACACCGGCTCGGACGGGGCTTCGCACGAAAAAATCATCGACATAAATCGATCGATAAACTGGCAGGACGATTTCATAATAAGCGCGAGCGCAAAGCCTGCGCTTCAGCGCGCGCTTGACGTTTCGGTCACCTCAAAAGATCCAAATTTGAAAAACCAAACCCCGCAAGCTTCGGCTGCCGCAAGCTCTGCGCCGCGTTTAGAACTGCCGTTGGAGACGCTTAAATTTGACGATGAGCTGAGATTCGTAATCCACCAAAACAATATCCAGATCATCACCGCAGACGAGTTCAAAAGCTCCGACGCAAACGCTTCGGGCGTGCTTGAGGCGGAGTTTTGGCGGCAAGAGATCCCGCTTAGCGGCGCGAGCTTTGCGGTAAATATCGGCGGCTTTAGCGACATCAACGTCACCAAAGAGGACGGCTACTACCGCATCGGCGTGCGCTCGCGCGAGGGCAACCTCAGCATCAGGCGCAAAGAGGGCGGGTATTTGATCTACAAAAACTAACCAAGGAGAGGCTATGACGCATTTAGAGATTATGAAATTTCGCCACGCATGCAAAATTTTTGACGAGAACAAAAAGGTGGGCAAAGCCGATTTCGACGCCATTTTACAGGCGGGCATCCTGGCGCTCAGCTACATGGGGTTAGAACATTGGGATTTTTTGATCGTGCAAAATAAGGCGCTACGCGAGCGGATCCGCGAAAAATCGTGGGATCAGCAGCAAGTTACCACCTGCTCGCATCTGGTCGTGATTTTGGCAAAGATCAAGGAATTTAAAGTGGGCGGCACCTACATAACGGAGGCGATAAACCGCCGTTCGTTTGCAAGCGAGGAGAAAAGGGCTTCGGCGTTAAAATTTTACGAAGACGCCGTAAGCGGGATCTTTAAAAACGACGATGAGGCGATATTTCACTGGTCGCACGCGCAGTGCATGTTCCCGGCTTTGGCGATGATGAACGAGGCCGCAAGCCGCAGTATCGACAGCTGCCCGATAGAGGGCTTCGATCGCGCGGCGCTAAATGAAATTTTAGGCATCGATTGGAATGAGCGTCGCGTGGCGCTGCTCGTGCCTTTCGGCTACCGCATAAAACCGCAGCCGCAAAAGATCCGCCGCAGCGTAGACGACGTGGTAAAGTGGATAGAATAAATTTAGATTAAAATAGTTAGTCATTAAATTCTAGTATTTGAATTTAATGACTTAAATTTTGACTATATACTAAAAATTTATTTTTATATTTTGATGTGATGTCCTATATATGCTTGAAGTTTTAACTCGTTTCAAATTATTTTAATCTATCAATATTTTAAATTCCTAGTTCATCCTCAATTTTTGATTTATCATCCTTATCTTGTAACCCGATATAATAAGCATTTTCTGTGATTCCTGCAAGTTTGGCTATATATTTTGTTTCATTTGGGTTATAGCAATGTAGTGGGAAAGATTGTACACCATTAGAAAGTAGCCAAATAGTGCGCGTTATCCCGTCTACAAAAGAACACGAATAATACTTTTTCTCTTTGCAAGATATTTGTTTTCTAAATACTCACATATATTTTGCATACACAGATTCTTTGATTATATGAGCTGTACAACAAATATCGGCTAATGGAACCGGATTTTCAATACCTTTCCTAAAACCATCTTCTGCCCAATGAAATTTGTAATCTCTCCGCCAGCCTTCTTTGGTTAAATTACTTATTTCTTTATCTGTGCTACAAAGGCTATTTCGCCATAATTTTAAAAATCTTTCACTGTCAACAAAGATAATCCCTCCTCTTATTGTGACCGAATGACTCATATAAACTGTCTTTTTATTTTCTGTAATGAGCTCAAAAATAATCTTCTTGTCAAAAAAATCATTCGAAATAATAGTCTTAATACCAGGGAAGTGTTTGAGTTCCATATTGTATCCTAATTTTATGTTATTCATTAATACAATCTATCATATAAAATACCCGCGGGCGGCATCCTTGCTCTCAAATGGGCTTGCACTCAGCTCGCTGCCGTCTATGAGCAGGGCGTAGCTGCGCGCGGCGTCCGTTTTGGCGTATGTTAGCGCCAGCCTCGCCGCAAGCTCTCTATCCGCCTCGCTCGCGCCCCTGCTTAGCAGGCTTAGCGCACCCACAACGTCATCTTTAAATTTTATCTCGCTAAATTTAGGATTTTGCACTGCGGCAAGCTTTTTGTTATCGCTCTCGTCGCGTCCGATTATGAGCTTGGCGCCCTCAGGCAGGCGCAGATGGCGTCCGAATTTTAAAATTTCAGCGTCCGCGGGCGTTTCGATCTTTTCAAATTTTACCGCATCCTTGATCCGCTCGCTGAAGCTCTGCACGGTCAGCAGACAGCCTCCTGCGGGCGTTTCGTAATCCTCAAAGCCGAATTCTGCCGCCAGCTGCATCTGTCTAGCCCGCCCGCGCCCGCTGATGTCAAGCAGCGCGCCCCTATCTACCCAGCCCTTGATCTCGGGCGTCGTGGGTGGCAGCAGTTTCGCGCACAGCGGACGCAGGATCAGCCCCTCCTCATCGCCGCTAAGCCCGCCGACCTGAGCTAGAGCCTGCGCGCGTTGGCTCATCGGGCGCTGTCCGAGCACCTCGCCCGTGATGATGAAGCTCGCCCCTTCGCTTTGCAGCATCGCAAGCGCGGTCTTAAACATATATCCGTGGCAGTCGATGCATGGGTTGAAGTGCTTGCCGTAGCCGTATTTTGGCTCGAAAAGCACCTGCCGCAGATATTCGCTTCTGATATCGACGCTTTTAAAATCCGCCCCCGCGGCTGCGGCTCTGCGGCGCATGATCTCGCTCTTATCGTCCTTGCCGCTAAATCCGATATCCATATTCAGCGCGAGCACCTCGATGCCTTGCGAGACGATGAGTTTAACCGCGAGCATAGAGTCAAGCCCGCCGCTAAAGAGCGCCAATGCCTTCATTTCGTTCCTTTACTTGAGTTGATTGATCTTTTTTTGATACTCCAAGATCCGCTCGATCTTATCAGGCGCGTCGGAGTTTTTGAGCTTTTGCATTAGCTCTTGTAGGGCGTTGCGGCGTAAAATTTTGCACGCGTCATTAAAAAGCGCCGCGCCGCCGATCGGCAAAATTTCATCGTCCATCGCAAGCGCACGCAGATTTTCAAGGGCTTCGCTTTCGGCGTTTTGAGCATTTTGGACATTTTGATCACTTTGAACATTTTGAGCGGCGGCTTTCTTTTTGCCTTGATTTGCGCCGCTGTTTGAGCTCTGTCTCTCGCCGTTATTTGCATCCTCTTGCTTCTCACCGCTGCTTGCGCCCTGCTGCGCGGAGCCTTTTAAATTTACGGCGTTTGCGGAGCCCTGCCCGTTAAAATTTTGCTCGCTAGAGCTCTCGCCGCTTTTTAAATTTACGCTCTCGCTACGGATAAAATTTTCTCCAGCGCCGTCTGCGGTAAAATTTTCGGAGGCGCTGTCTACATTACCGCCCTCGCCCGCGATGAAATTTTTAAAATTCCCGCCGCTGCGAGAAAAAGCCAAAAACGCCTCGAAAATATCGCCGTGCATACGAAAATCGCGCCGCTCCAAGCAGCCGAGCCCGAGCTCCGCCATCTCGCCATCGAGCAGCATCGATTTTATGATCTGAAGCTCCGCGATCTCCTTGCGGCGCAGTAGCGGGCGCCCGAGCCTCGCCGAAACCGCAGGCGGTGCGGAGCTTTCGTAACGCGCCGTGTTTTGCGAAAGATTAAAATTTCCGCCGTTTAAGCCCCTGCCGTCTGCGCCGCGCCCCCCGTAAGAACCGAAATCGCGAGAGCCGAAGCTCCCGCTCTCGTTAAAATTTCGCCCCTCAAAGCCCGCGCCGAAATTTTTACCGCCGTCGGCGAGGTTGAACGAGCCGGGCGAGACGTTTAAAATTTGCGCCACTAGGCTCTGATAGGATTCGGCGAGCACGGGGCCGAGCGCTGCGGTAAATTCTTTGATCTCATTTAGCGCCGCTTCTTTTTGCACGGGGCGGGCGAGGTCATATTTTTTAGCGATTCTTCGGATCAGAAACTCCCCGCTCTCCATGCCGCTAGCATAAATTTGTTCTAGCTCGCGCACCTTGCCCGCGACTATCATATCCGCAGGATCGGCACCGCCGCCGATTATAGCGACGCTTGAGTCGATCTTATTCAGACACAAAAGCCGCGCCGATTTCATCGCCGCATTGATGCCAGCGGCGTCGCCGTCGAAGCTAAGCACGACGTTAAGCTCCGCGCGCTTTATAAGCGGCAGATGAGCGGGCGTCAGCGCCGTGCCGAGCACCGCTACGGCGTTGTCGATGCCCGCTTGATGCAGCATGATGACGTCCATGTAGCCCTCGGTGATGATGAGGGTTTTTTTGGCGATCGCACTTTTTTTCGCAAGGTCGAATGCGTAGAAAATTTTAGATTTATCAAACAGCGCGCACTGCGGCGAATTGACGTATTTGGCGGGATTATCGCTTATCGTGCGGCCGCCGAAACCCACGAGCTTGCTCGCGTGGTTGTAGATCGGAAAGGTAATGCGCTCGATGAAGCTAGCATAAAGCCCGCGCTCATTTTGCTTCACTGCGCCCGCATTTAGCGCGTCTTGCGGCGGAATTTCTTCGTTTTGCAAAACCCTGATCGTCTGCACGCTAGATCCAGCATAGCCAAGGCCGAATTTGCGGATGCTCTGATCGCTCAGTCCGCGCCCGTGCAGGTATTTCACGGCGGCGGGGTTTTGATAAAGGCAGCTTTGATAATAGGCGTTTAAAATCCCGAGCACCTTCTTCTCTTCGCTGCGCTCCTGGACTTTAGCGCCGGTGTATTGCAGCGCGAAATTATACATCCCGGCAAGCTTTTCTACCGCTTCGGGAAAGCTTATCTTTTCATAATCTTGGATAAATTTAATCGCGTTGCCGCCTGCTTTGCACGAAAAACAGTGAAAAATTCCAAGCTTTGAACTCACGCTCATACTCGGATGCGAATCGTCGTGAAAGGGGCAGACGCCTACGAAATTTGCGCCGCTGCGCTTAAGCGGGACATATTTTTCTACGACGTCTACGATATCTACGGTGGCCAGCAGATTTTCTATGCTTTCGTTTTTAATCATAAGCGAAATTATACCCGCACTTTGCTATAATTGCCCTTTATTTTTGCGACGAGGTTTGATTTGGATAATTTTTTCTTAGACGATCGCGACCCGATTTTCGGGCTTATCATGCTGATAAGCATAATCTTGCTAGTGTCGATTCTAAGCTACATTTGGGGAGTTTTTTCTAAAAAAAACGAGAGGCAGAGCCTAGAGAATTTTATCAAAAAATTTGACACCCTAGACGCGCTTAGCACCGAGCACAGGCAGCTTTTAGCAAGTCCGCAAATAGACATCCCGACGCTTGGAATTTTGGCTAGCTCTTTCGTCAAAAGCGGCGACTTCGAGCGCGCGATAGAAATTTATCTAATCGCGCTAAGTAAGGCTAGCGGCGGCGTGCAGAGGGAGTTTATCCTCACCAATCTCGGTATCGTATATTTCAAAGCGGGCTTTTTAGGGCGCGCCGAAGAGGTGTTTTTGCAGGCGCTGAAGCTGCGCCCCAGAAATAAAGAGGCCCTTACGCATCTTACGGTGATTTACGAGCGGCTGAAGCGCTTTAATGAGGCGCTTGAGGTGCTTGACGCGTTGCGCGAGCAGGACGCCGAAGTATATGCTCAAAGCCAGTTCGAGCGCGCCCAGATCATCGCAAACGACGCTAATACGCCGTTTAACAAGAAGATCGCTAAAATTTCAAAGCTAAACTTCAAAGGCGCGGGGCGGTTCTGCATGGAGCTTTTTATCAAAAACAAAGAGCCTATGGAGGGCTTT
>CALHQN010000041.1 GCA_938036585.1 uncultured Campylobacter sp. | reverse complement strand
TTAAAGCGATCTTGCGCCTGCGGCGTTTTTTTGAATACAAAATTTAAAAGCTCCGTTTTGTTTCTGCCCGCGACAAAGGTTTTTATGCCTAAATTTGCGATATCTTTGTATTCGAAGCTCTCAGAATTTGCGCCGCGCACGATCGTAAGGGCGTCCTCGCCGATCTGCAAATAATTTTTAGCGCCGAGTCTAAGCGCGCAAAAAAACGCGCAAAGCGCCGCGACTACGGAAGCAAAAAGCGCCGCGCCGCCAAAGCCCGCGTGGTAGCAATACCCGCTAGCGAGCGCCAAAATCGTCGATCCCGCAAGCGTCATCGCTACGGGCTTTTTATTCTCTTTTACTATCATCTTCCCTGCTTAATCAGTTGTCTTATATATTCGTAAATTTTAAAATTTAGCGCATCCATTACCGAGTCTTTAGAGCCCGGATTTTTGATGCTTTGGTAGTTGAGGTTCGTTACGTAGTCCTTCCAAGCGCCCTTGTTTTTAACGCTTATGTAGAGGCTAATCTGCGAGTCGTAGAAGTAGTCTCTGTAATAATCGTCGTCATACCAAGGATCATAACCGAAGGGCATTCCCCAGCCCACGCCCACGCCCGTATATCTGTAATATCTGCCAAATCCCATACCGAAGCTAAATCTCGGATTATCCCACGATCTGCGCGAAAAATCCGCCTTGCGGAAGTAGTTGAGATTGCCGCCGATTTGGACGTTCGCCGCGCTTTTATTTACGACCTTAAATCCATCCGCACGCAGATGCCGGATCACTACTTGGGTTAAATTTGAATCCGTCGTAGAGGTATTGGTGAAATTTACGCTTATGAGTTTATCCTGCGGAAATTCCATAATGTGAAGCGGCTCGGAAGTGCGCACGATGCCGCTATTTACGGGTACATTTTTAGAGCAACCTGTAAAAATCAAAAACGCCGAAATGACCAAAAAAAGTGAAATTTTATTTTTCAAGACAGATCCTTTCGCTCAAGATTTCAAATCCTAAATTTGAGTGATTGTAGCATAAATTTAAAATTTTAATGTCAGCAAGAAGCGATTTTTTGAAATAATCTAGCGGCGAATGGGCAAGAGTGGAATTTTTAAATAAAATTTTGCGCCGAGCGACCGCTAAATTTAAAGCCGTCGCTCGGTTGAAATTTTATGCGAAAAGAGGCGGAATTTTAAACCGGAGGCGTTTAAAATTCCATAATCTTATAGGCTCACGCCGCGCGTAAGCACGCGCTTGCGATAAACCTCCGAAACTCTGCTTGCGTCGCCCACGATTAGAGCGTTCGTGCAGCAGATCGCCGCGCACATCGGAACCTTGCCCTCTGCGATGCGATTTTGACCGTATTTATGAAGCTCCTCATGCGAGAAGGTCTCCTCCGGCCCGCCCGCGCACATAGTGCACTTATCCATCGCGCCTTTGATACCGAAAGCTCCGTCTCTAGGGAATTGCGGAGCGCCGAACGGACACGCGTAGAGGCAGTATCCGCAGCCGATACATTTATCTTTGTCGTGCAAAACGACGCCGTCGGTTCTGATATAGAAGCATTGAACAGGGCAAACCTGCGCACAAGGCGCGTCGGTGCAGTGTTGGCAAGCGATAGAGCTTGAAACCTCCTGCCCTTCGATGCCCTCGTTTAAAGTGATAACCTTGCGCCTATTGATCTGCACGGGAACCTCGTGCGCCGAGCTGCAGGCTACTTGACAACCATAGCAAGCGATGCAACGCTCGACGTCGACGTAAAATTTTAATCTTGCCGGCATTTTATCTCCTTATGCTTTTTCTAGTCTGCAAAGACCGGCGTTAAATTCCGAAATTTGCGTATTTATGTCAAAGCCGTAGTTGGTAATCGTATTTGAGCTCTCGCCTCTGATATATGGCTTAGTGCCCTCAGGATAGCGCTCGCTTAGATCCTCGCCCTGGAAAATTCCCGCGAAATTATACGGCATAACGATACGATCGGGCGTAACCGAATGCGAATAGATACACTTGACCTTAATCTTAGTGCCTTGCGGCGAATGAATCCACATCATCTCGCCGTCTTTTATGCCGTAATCGGCAGCAAGCTTTGGATTTACGTGCGCAAACATCTCCGGAGTAATCGCCGAAAGATACTTGCTCGTGCGCTCGATCATGCCCGCACCGCTTAAATTTACAAGCCTTAGCGAGCTTACGATAGTAGGGAAGTCCTTGCTCCAATCCTGCTTTTTCTGCTCGGAGATAAATCTCGTAAAGACGCGGAAATTTCGTTTTTGATCCGCAAAGGTCGGATATTTCTCCACTAAATCCCATCTAGGCGAGTGGATCGGTTCGCGATGCTTCGGAATTTGATCTGCAAACTGCCAAACCTTCGCTCTTGCTCTTGCGTTTCCGCAAGGGCAAATTCCAAACTCGCGGCATTTTTTAGCGATAATGCCGCTATAATCTGTGCTCCACGTAGGCCCCATCTTAGCTTTCTCATCCTCGCTTAGCGTGATGCCTAAAACCTGCTCGATATTTGCCTTGGTAATCTCCGCGTGTCCGCCTTGAATTTTAGAACCAGGAAGGGTAATGCTCTCGTCGGCTAGCTGCGAAACGCCGTCGTGCTCTAAGCCGAAGCGGTTTCTAAATCCCATACCTCCGTCGGCATAAGGTTTAGTTACGTCGTAAAGAATCGGCGTGCCCGGGTGTTGCGTATCCCAGCAAGGCCATGGAAGCCCGTAGTATTCGCCCTCTACTTCTCCACCTATGCCGCGTAAAGTATCGGGATCAAATAGATGCCAATTTTTCTGTTGTCTGCGAAATCTAGCTGCGGTACGACCGTTATTTCCAATACTTTGAGTATTGCGTGCGATCTCATCGGTAGCGTCGTCAGGCCAAACAAAATCGTCTTTGACCTGCTTAAGCTCGCCATCAACGATGCCCATCTTCATGCCGCGAACGTATTCGTCGTAAAAGCCGAATTTTTTCGCGAATAAAAACATTATGTCTTGATCCTCTTTACTTTCAAATAGCGGCTTTATGATCCTGGTTCGCCACTGGCTGCTACGATTTGTAGCACTTAGATGTCCTTCACTCTCAAACTGCGTAGCTGCCGGTAGCACGTAAATTCCATCCGGTCTGTCGCTAAGAATCGCTACTTCGTTTAAGAAAGGCTCGGCGACGACTAGCATATCGATTTTATCGAGTGCTTCTTTGGTCTCTCTTATGTGAGCCATAGACGTAATTCCCGTACCTTGCACCCAAAGGACGCGAACGTTGCCGCTACTTAAAACGGGTTCATTTTTCAAAACGCCCTGCCACCATTTGGATAGCGAAAAGCCCTTCTCGTTGCGCCAGTTTATCACATCTTGCTCGATGCTCGGATCGTAGTGAAAATACTCGGTAAAATTCGTACCAGGCACTTTTTCACCCTGCTTTTCGTGCGGCTGCTTAGTAGAGACGGCAAATCTTTTAATAAACTGCTCGTAATCTACGCCCCAGCCCTTGCAGAAGTGCTTCCAAGCGTTATCGGCTAGCCCGTAATACGCAGGCAAGCTATCCGAGAGATTGCACATATCGGTAGCACCCTGAACATTATCGTGACCTCTAAGGATGTTGCAGCCACCGCCTGGCTTGCCCATATTGCCTAGTATGAGCTGCAAAAGAGCCAAAATTCTAGTATTTGAACTTCCGATCGAGTGCTGTGTAATGCCTAAAGCCCAGCATAAAGTAGCGGGCTTTGTAGTAGCGAACATCCTCGTAAATTCTATCAGCTCCTCTTCTTTGCAACCGGTGACGTTGGCTACCTCTTTCGGATCCCATTTCTCCGCTTCGGCCTTGATCTCCTCTACGGCGTAGGTTCTGGTTTTTATTACTTCTTTATCTTCCCAGCCGTTTTTGAAAATAAGATGAAGCATTCCGTAAACGAACGCAATATCGGTGCCCGGGCGGATTCTAATATACATATCTGCCTTGGCCGCCGTTCTTGTAAAATTTGGATCAACTACAACGATTTT
>CALHQN010000040.1 GCA_938036585.1 uncultured Campylobacter sp. | reverse complement strand
AATTTAAAATTTTACAGCGGCCAAATTTAAAGCGGCGGAGTAAATTTTAAAATTTTGCGGCAGGGCGCGAGCTTGCGCTAAATTTAGCGGAGATCAGGCGGCGGCGCGCGAGCGTTTAAATTTATGCATAGCAAATAAACTGGCGCTTAAATGCGCTACAAAAGGCGGATTATGGATAGAAACGGCGATCTGGAAGAGCTTTACCTGCTTGAAAAATGGCGCGAAAAGCTCGCGCGTATTAGCAAGCTCGTCTCATTTTTGATAACCCTGCTGCTGCTCGGGCTTTATGCGTTTTTGAATACCAGAGCGGAACCCGTCTCATTTGATACGAATTGGCTCATAGTCGCGCTTTTCATCATCTTTCCCCTCTTAAACGGGCTGCTCTACCGCCTATTTTACAGTTTAAGCTTTGGCAAAAACGGCGGCACGCAGCGCGCAAATTTTGATAAATTTAGCGGCTTTGATACGGCGCAAGATACGGACGAATTAGGGCAGGGCGCGGCGCAAACTGGGCAAATTTTAAGCACGGATGTAGAAGAGGGGCAGGTATTAAAAGCCGAAGCGGGCGAGGGCGGTAGCTACGAAAGCAGTGATAGCCGCGAGAGCGCTACTTACGGGAGGTTTGAGCCCAAAATTGCCGAAGGTGAGGGCGGAAGTGAAAAAGACGGCGCAGCCGGATCAAAATTTAACTTTCTAGCCGATCTGCAGAGCCTGGAGGATGAGCGCGCGGCGCTGCAAAAATCGGTGAAAAAGGCTGGTCTAATCGCCGCTGTCGTAGGGACCAGTGTGGGCGCACTGGTGGCGCGCTTTTGGGACGAAGTGGCGCCTGGCGTATTTTTCGGCATCTCCGTTTATGGCGTCGTGAGCGCTCTTTTGACGGCGAGCAAAAGACGGAATTTCAGATCAAATTTCAAAAGCAGGATCGTCGCGAGCATCGCAAAAAGCTTCGGGCTTAGCTACGACGAAAGCGGCGGGCTGGGGGCGGATGAGTTTTTTGAAATTTACGACTGCTACATAAACGAGCAATCGAGCGAGGATATGATGAGCGGGGAGGTGCAGGGCGTGCGCGTGAGGTTTAGCGACTTTTACGCCGCCGAAAAGGTGCGCACCAAAAACGGCACTCGCACCGACGTAAAATTTCAAGGAGTGCTTTTCGTCGCGGACTTTCACAAAAGGCTTAATTGCGAGGTGCGAGTATGTCACAAAAACTCGCGAAATCTGCGCAAATACGGGCAGCGAGCGAATATGGACGACGTGAAATTTGAGGAGTTTTTCGACGTCTATACGACCGATCAGGTGGGTGCGAGATACGCTCTGACGCCGCTTTTGATGCAGCGACTGACGGAGGTCTATCTAAGGCTGGGCTCGCAGATAAACGCGGTGCTAAGGGAGGATAAAATTTACGTGGCGATCGAGACCTGGCGCGATAATTTCGAGCCTAGAATCGACTGCTCGCTAAAGCAGGACTCCACGATAGAGCTTTACGTAGATGAGATCGGCGCGCTTGTTGACATCGTGAGCGAGCTAAATTTGAACCGCAAAATTTGGAGCGAATAAGGCAGGCGGCGGCGCGGTAGAGTATGGCAGAGGTGGCGGACAGCATACGGCTCTGGCGACACACAGATATGCAGACAAAGCGCTCTGAATCGTAGGCTTAGAGCGGTACAGATGCGCTGTATAGCTGAGCGTGGAAATAAACGTGTCGTGCGGATTGTGCGTTTAGGTGGATATGTGATCGCTCCTTCGCGCGAGCCAATCGAAAGATAGAACGCACGCGGGAGGCGTTCGTATAAGACTTTGCAAGCCGCTTTGAGCCGATAAAATTTTATAAATTCCCGCTCCGTTAACGAGCGAGCGCTTGCGATCTATCATCGCTCGCACGGCAAAATTTTTACCGCATGAGCAGTTTGCGTTGGAATTTTACTATCGCTTGAAATTTTATGCCGCCGTGCGCGACTTAAATTTTGCCGAGACGATCTGCGCTAGGCTGCATTTCGGCTAGGCTAAATTTACTCTCATTACCGCATGGCGGTAAAATTCCGCGGCAAGATAAACCGCTTAGTCCGCCAGCCCCTCTTTGCCGCATTTTGCGATGAGAGCGTCAAATTCCGCTTTGCTAAATGCGCTTACGATTATGTTTTTCGCGTCGATAAATTCGTATTTATCTTTTGGCAAATTTTGGATGAAATTTTCATATTTCAGCGTCGCAAGAATATCGTGCTTTTCACAATGATCCTCATCACCTCCAAAAATGGCGACGCTCCACCGCGAGACTTCCTTTCCGCCCAGAATTTGTAAATTATTGTAATCCACGCTGGGCTCAAAGGGTAGTACGGCAGCAATATCTTGCGGAAGGATATATCGCCCTATGATCTCACTATCCTCGTTTATGCCGGAAAACATCTGATCTGAAAAATATGCATTTAGGTTTTGGATATTGGTTACGAATTTGCTAAATTCGTCTGCGGGATCCGGCGCGTCCATAATGCGCGCGATAATTTTTTGATCAAATGAAACTTCGTTTCGTACGCCGTAAATCGTGCACATTACCGCTTTCTCTTCCAAATTTCGTTTTATATTTGCAAGTCCAGCGCGTATATCGGGCTCATAGTCAAAGCCCTCGATATTTTGCGCGCTAAATTTCTCCCCGTCCTCGCTCACGATTTCGCCGTCCA
>CALHQN010000039.1 GCA_938036585.1 uncultured Campylobacter sp. | reverse complement strand
AATCTCGATATAAAATTTTAATCAGAATTTCAAGACGGCATTTCAAGACAAAATTCCGAGATTTAAATTTAGATCAAGGCAAAATTCCGCGATTTAAAATTCCACGCCGATTGATGAGTTGCTTTGTCGCGCCGCTACTTCACCTGCGCGCTGAAAATTTGCGTGATGCTGGGGATTTGCTCGCCCGCAACGTCAAATTCCGCCGTTTTGATCTGTACGCCGTAGAGCGAGCTAAGCGCGGCTTCGGTTAAAATTTCGTTACTTACGCCGTAGTTGTAGCTAAGATCATTTCGCAAGATCAGTGTGCGATCGGCAACTGCGAGGGCGTGGTTAGGCTGGTGAGTGGTAAAAACTATGCTCGCATCGCTATTTGAGCGTAGATTTGCGATGAGGCTTAGCACGCGGTCTTGGTTTTTGATATCAAGCGCGCTGGCAGGCTCGTCCAAAAACAACACGTCGCTACCGCTAGCTAGGGCTCTAGCAAAGAGCACGAGCTGCTTCTGCCCGCCGCTAAGGGCGTTAAAGCTGCGCTTTTGCAGATGGGCGACGCCTAGCGTATCCAAAGCGTCAAGGCAGATTTGAATATCCTTTTTGCCCGGTTTTGAAAAGAGGGAGATCTCACGTACCCGCCCCATCAGTACGATGTCAAGCACGCTGTAATCAAACGCGACGTTAAAGCTTTGAGGCAAGAAAGCAAATTTTGCTTTGCGTACGATCTCGCCTTCTTTAGGCTGCAAAATCCCCATCATACACGACATTAGCGTGCTTTTGCCTTGCCCGTTTAAGCCCAAAATCGCTAATGTTTGAGAGCTGGCAAGCTCGAAGCTTAAGTTGCGAAAGCAGAATTTTTCCGCCTCGTAGTAAAAGCCAGCGTTTTTTACCTCAATTAGATTTTGCATTTTTGGCGCTCCTTTTTAGAAGTAGGGCAAAGATCGGGCTTCCGATGAGAGCGGATAGAATTCCTAAAGGAATTTCGGCGCTACTTAGCGAGCGAGATAGATCGTCGATTGCCAGCATAAAGATCGCTCCTGCAATGAAGCAGGCAGGCATTAGCTTCACGTGGTCGCTGCCCGCGATGAGCCTGGTGGCGTGCGGCACTACAAGACCTACCCAGCCGATATTTCCGCTGACGCTAACTTGTACGGCGATCAGAGCGGTGCAAAGCGCTAGGATCGTGCAGCGCAGAAATTTAACGTCCACACCTAGCACGCGCAAATCATCATCATTTAGGCTGAGTAGATTAAACCGCCATCTCAGCGCGATCAAGACTGCAGAAGCGGGCAGGGCGATCGCGCACATCAAAATTACTTTATCATATCCTGCGCTTACGAAGCTTCCCAGTAGCCAAAAAACGATATTAGGCAGCACTTCCTCATCGTCTGCTAGATACTGCACTAAGCTCGTAAGTGCGGCAAATACGCCGTTAATGACTATACCTGCTAAAATGAGCGAGAAAATATCGGCGCGTGCTACGAATTTTGCCAAAAGATAGAGCAAAAATAGTGCCGCAAGCCCGAAGCAAAATGCAAACCCCGCAAGCCATAAGCCGCTCAATCCTAGCAAAATACAAAGCGCGCCGCCGAATGCCGCTGCGGTGCTAACGCCTACGATGTGCGGGCCAACGAGCGGGTTTTTAAATACCGCCTGCAAGCTCAAACCCGCGATAGCAAGCGCTCCACCGCAAAGGCTGGAGAGTAGAATGCGAGGAATTCTAACATCCAGCATCACACTTTTGGCGGCTTCATCGCCGCCTCCGCTAAAGAGAATTTTAAAAATTTCTTCTAACGGTATATGAAACTGCCCGCTAGCGAGCGAGATTAGCACCAGCACTACCCAAAAAAGAAGCAGGATTACGTTTAGCATTATTTTTGATATTTGACGCGGTAAAATTTCTCGTAGAATTCCTCTACTTTTTTATCAAAGTTTGCGTCCTTAAAATTTTGCGGATAAAGTTTCATCGCAAGCCATTCCTCACCAAGCGCCATCGCTTCAGCAGTCGGATGACCCCAGGCTTTAACGAATTCGGGCATTAGATAAATTCTATCCTCTTTCACGGCGCTAAGACCTTTTAGCGCAGGGTTTGCTTTAAGCTCGGCAGGTACTTGAGGATAGCGGTTTTGCACTAAGATAATCTGCGGATTCCATGCTAAAATTTGCTCCGGCGAAACCTGCTTGTAGCCCTTTATATCCGCAGCGGCGACGTTCGTCGCACCCGCTCTTGCTAACATTACGCCAGTATATTTGCCGCTACCGTAGGTCGTAAGATCAGGATTTGCCATATAAACTCTAGGTCTTTTATCTACGATAAAATTACTAAATTTGGCATTTAAGTCAGCTTGCGATTTTTTAACGAAATCTATTAGTTCAGCGGCATCCTTTTCGTGATTGCTTAGTTCGCCTAGAATTTTAACCCCCTCGTAAAAGCCCTCATCGTAAGCAGCGAAGCTATCGCGCTCATCTTTAAAGGTCGGATTTAGCTTAGCTTTTTCCTCTTGTGCAGAGCTGAAAAATGAAATACCTACGACTGGGATTTTCAACTCCTCCATTTTAGCGATATATTCTTTAGGAAAGTAGTTTACTACTACGACCGCATCGGGCTTTAGACTAAGCAGAGCTTCGTAATTGACATCTTTGATATCGCCTGGATTAGGTAGGTTTTTAAAACTCGGTGCCAAACGATTATACTCTTTGCCTAGGCGCTGCTCCCAGCTTTTTAGGATGCCTACGACCTTATCTTGAGCGTTGATTTCGTTTAAGACATTGAGTGCTTCGTGGTGTAGCACGACGATACGATTTACTTGATCCGGGATTGTGACCTTGCGACCGAGCTGATCGGTAATCGTGCGATCTGCAAAAGCCAGGCTAGCGCAAAGCGCTGCACCAAGAAGGATTGAGTGAAGTTTAAGCATTTTTTCTCCTTGAAAATTCCGCAAAATATGCGGGTTTAGAATAGCGGAATTATAGCTGATCGGCATAAAATCCAGATAAATTTTTATATAAATTATTTCATTTTGTCGTGGGGGATTTCAGATGCTTTCGTAGGGCAGAATTTTGTGATTTTACGCAGAATTTTGCTAGTAAAAATTTTTACCCGTCTCCTCTAGGCTAACCGGATACTGCCCGATGCCCAGCGATACCGCAAATAGCAGGACCCAGAGCAGCAGCAGGGCGGAAAATTTCATTTATAG
>CALHQN010000038.1 GCA_938036585.1 uncultured Campylobacter sp. | reverse complement strand
TAATATTTTAAATTCCGCGCAAATTTTACCTGAAGCCCGCACTTGGTTTTTATCACTCGTTTTTCGGCGGCTAAGTAGTCTGGATTATTTAAATAAAATTTTTTAAAACTACATTGCGCGAAATGGCGCGACGAAGATCGGAGCTCTACAAGCTAACGGTAGAGAAATTCCGCGAGCCAAAAGGCTTTGCATGGTGCAGTTAAAATTTCAAAATTCGCTATCTTGATTTTGAAAGAGATCCCGGGCGTCATTGCAAAATTATAAAGCTGATGTCATGATAGACAGGAGCCTTTGGTCTGCCGCGTCACGTAAAATTTGAAATTTACACGCTGCATAAAATTCGGAAATCTAAATGATGCCAAATGATTTACTATCGCCATCTTTTTAAATTTAGTAATAAATCTATAAATTTTGATTCCAAAGGCTTTGTTTTAATAGACGTCAAACACTTGATTAAATTTTTAAAACTGAAACTCCCATGTCAGTTTATAGTTCCTACCCGGCGAGTAAAAGCGGTTGATGCCAAGCCCTGTTTCTTGATCTATCAGATTGCTAGTTCCAAAAGGCCTTATTGACCTGGCGCTTTCCCAAGTGATATATTTGCGATCGGTTATATTATATGCGCCTGCACGAAGAGTTAGATATTTGATCGGCTTTACATATGTTACAAAGTCTATCGTGGTATATCCGCCGCTTCTCCATTCCACTTCGCTATTGCTTACAGGTTTTCCGTTTACGATTTTGCCGCTTCGCGCTTGCTCATACCAATACATATTATAGGTGTCGTCTCCTTTTTTTGCAGCTACCGCAGTTACAAATAGATCTGCGCCGAATTTATCGCCTGGGCTTTGGTAGCTTACGCTATAAACCGCCGTTCTAGGCTGGATCGCATTCATCGGAGTATCTATTTTGCCATTACCTATGTCCATTCTACCCTTTTGGATACTTAGCTTGTATCCAATGCTAAAACCCTGCAATGGCTGCCAAATTTGATCCAAAGCCAGTCTCGAATCTACCTCTATTCCTCTTACTCTTGCTTTTGGACGATTTACGTTTTGATACACAGAAGTAGGCATTGTACTTCCGCCGTTTCCGTAAGGAAGCTGGAATTCCCCCTTATATTGTAAATCTATAAAATTCCTATAATCCGTTTGGAATAAATTCAATGTAACGAAGCTTGGAGAATTATGAAGCGTAAAGGCAATCTCTTTAGTCTTTGCCGTTTCTTTTTTCAAATCCAAATTCGGATATATCGAAAAATCAGGGTGCTGGAAAGTGAAGTAAATTTCATCCGAAGTAGGCGCCCTAAATCCATTTGCGTATTTAAGCTGAAGCCTGAAAAAATCAAGTGGATCGATGCTTGTAGATAAAGAATATGAATTTGCCGAATATTTTCTCTTCTGAGAAGCTAAATATACGGCGTTGGCTTCTGCATTTGCATTCTTATGCGCCTTTATCTCATCACTAGACGGCGTACCGGGAAGTGGAGTATAAGGAACAAACATTCCGATAAATAGATCAGTTGGAATTTTTGGCGTAACGCCTGGGGTATATGATGGATTGTGTTTAACCTTATCATATCTATAATTAAGATCAAAGGCTAAAACATCGTTTATACGAAAGTCATCTCCCACATAAAGCGCCCCGGTTTTGGTCTCAACCGGAATAAGGAAGCTAAAAGAATCATCTTCGTGACCGCAAGCGTTATTATAGGCAGAGGCATTGGTATATGATTGGCATTTATCTGGATACCAAGTGCCTAATATGGGAAACTTAGGATTAGTATTTCTAACTCCTGCAAAGTATTTAGCCCACCATTGTTTATTTTGAGGAGAGTAACCCGCCCTATTTACCATACTTTTATCGCTTTTACTATAAAGCCCTCCATAACTTAAAGAGTGTTCTGTGCTTTTTATATGAAAGTCTTTTGTAAGATCAAGATTAAACTGCTTAGTATTGGTGTTTAAATCTCTATCCTTCCAGTTATTTTCTACGTATCCGTTTTGGCTAGGTAAAAGTATCTCATCCGAACCAACCGGTGATAATTTGCCGTAATTGCCTTTACTATAAGGCGTAGTTACTTTATTTATTGAATATGTTTTATATGTACCACTATTTGTATCAAAAAGAGTCATACCTTTAGAGCAATCATATTCATCACAATTGATATAGGCATCATCATTGGGTTTATAACTGCTATATGCATTCATATCTAATATATGGGATTCATTTTTCGGATTATCCGGATCTGAAAAATCAAACTGACTATCTACTAACGTAGGCATAAATCCCCACTTTAGCCATGTCTTTATTTCCCCTCCATATTTATCTACCATTTTTCCGTCTTCATTTATATGAAGACCGGACGGATTTGAATTTCCCGCGCAGTTATCGCCCTCGCAATACTCATCCGTTCTCGCTTTTAACTTAATATTTTGCTTGTTATAGCTAAATTTTAAGCTATCCCACAAAGGCGTTTCGTCGAAATTTTCGTAAGTGAACGAATAGTTTTTTCTTTCGCTTCTATCGTTGGTATGTCGTATATCGTTAGTCAAGGCTCCCCCAGGAGTTTGCGTATTATAAAGAGCAAATTGATTCGACCAATCTATTCCCTCTGATTTTATATTAGACTTATCGTATCCTAGGCTAAATCTATCGGTATCGGTAGGCTGAAAGCCAAATTTTACCAATGTGCTTTTTTTGTAAATTCTATAGGGATCAGGTTTTTCTCTAACTTTTCTTATAACAGTAGGATCATATTTTTTATATCCCCAGTTTTTTAGTTCATGTCCTTCTCTATCGGTGTGAATAGCCAAGAGATCAAACCATTTAAACCGAACTGCGGCTGCATGGCTTTGCCAGTTTTGTCTATCCGCACTTTGATACCCGCGCTTAAATCCGTAATACCAATCCTTCTCCGTTAGATAATCTCTCGCATCCTTTGTCTCAAACGCCACAGAACCACCTAGCGCGCCCGAGCCTCTTTTTACAGAATCTGCACCTTTAGTGATATTTACTTGTTTTACGTTTTCAACCTCAACGCCATTTCTGGTGTTATTAAAGTTTCCGTATCCTTCAAATAGATCTTTAAAACCTTGCGAGCTTAACGTTTCTGCTTGGCGAAGTCCATCAATACTTATATCTACACGATTTTCATCTACTCCGCGGATCGAATAACCACTAGCACCGAATCTTCCGCTTTCGACAACTGAAACGCCGGTTTCGTGACGAACCATATCTCTACTATCGCTAACTTGCTCTTTGGCGAGTTGCTTGGCACTCTTTTTAGTTTCGCCGACTTTTTTGGTAAGCGGGTCGCTTTCTACGTTTCCCGTAACATTGATCTGCCCTAAATCTTGGGAATTGACTTCGCTATCATCTTCCGCAGCTAAAGTGGCCGCGCA
>CALHQN010000037.1 GCA_938036585.1 uncultured Campylobacter sp. | reverse complement strand
CGGAGGCGAAGCGAGCTAAAAATTTCAGCCGAGAAACATGCGGAATTTGAATAAAATTTTGCGGATGAAATTTGACGGATGGAATTCCGCCGTAAGCTTTGTGATAGAATTCCGCCGTGAAATTTTATCGATGGAATTTTAAAATTATTAAAATTTTATCGACGAAACTTCGCTTCGCCGCAAAATTTTAAAGCGAGCGAAATTTTAAAGCGGGTAAAATTTCAAAACCTGCAAAATTTCGAAGTTTGCAAGATCCGTAAGTCTCGCTCAAATTTTTAGAGCATAAATTTACGCATTGAAAGGAAAGGTATGAAACGATTAGAGGGTAAAATCGCCGTAATTACGGGCGGAAGCGACGGAATAGGGCTTGGCATCGCAAAGTGTTTCGCCGAAGAGGGCGCAAATTTGATCCTGCTCGGCAGAAGCGAGGAGAAATTAAAAATCGCGCAGGAGGCATTGGGCGGTTACGGCGTGAAAATTTACGCCGCAAGGGCGGATTTGGCGCAAAGCAAAACGATAAAAGGCCTTTGCGAGCGCATTTTAGCGCAATCTCCCAAGATAGATATCCTAGTAAATAACGCAGGGTTGGGAAAATTCGTACCGTTTGAGGCGACCGACGAAGCGCTGCTGGATGCTCATCTAAACCTAAACGTCAAAGCGCCCTATCTGCTTACTCAGGGGCTTTTGGGCGCGCTTGCGGCTAGCAAGGGCTGCGTGATAAATATCTCGTCGTATTTCGCAAACAGAATGCTCGTGGGACGCACCACGACGGCGTATTCGATCACCAAAGGCGCGCTAAATTCTTTCACCAAATCGCTTGCCTTTGAGGTCGGCAAACTCGGCGTGCGCGTTAATGCCATAGCGCCCGGAAGCGTGCTTACGCCGCAGTTTGAGCGAAATTTAAGCGCGCTTAGCCCGCAGGGGCGCGAGGCATTTGAGCAGATGGTGCAAAATATCTATCCGCTCGGCAAAATCGGCAGCGCGCAGGACATCGGCGAGGCGGCGGTGTTTTTGGCTTCGGATGCGGCGAAGTGGGTCAGCGGCGCGATATTTGCGATAGACGGCGGACTTACGACGAATTAGCCGCAACCGGGCGGAATTTTGGGCGCGGGTTTTGCAATATAAAATTTTACAGTGGCGAATTCCGCTGCGAAATTTTACCCAGTAGAATTTCGCAGCGGTAGATTTTGTAATGAAAAATTTAACCGGGTAAAAATTATGGCGACGAATACTGCGCGTAAAATTTCGTAATCTGCGCGAATTCAACGTAAATTTTAAAATTTTCATTGTAAAATTTTACAGCGCACGGTTTGGGTGAAATTTTACGGCTCAAAATTTCAAGTTGCGGCAAAATGGCGCCTGCGGGGCTAAATTTAAAAAAGCGGCGCCGGCAGCCGGCTTGAGATAATTAGAAATTAAACGAGATTGGAGAGGGTTTGAGGGTTTTGTTTATAGCGATTTTAGCGGTGTTTTTGCTCTCTTGCGCGGCGCTATTTAGCTCGTGCGCGGCTCCGCTGGCGCCCGCTGGCAATGCGCTTAGCGTATATGACATCTACTCCGTAGCGCGCGACCGCCGCAGCGTAAGCGAGGTCGCTAGCGACAAGCTCATCCAGACTAAAATCCAAAGCAAAATTCTATTTACCAAAGGCCTTAGCAGCTGGGATTTGGAGGTCGAATGTTTCTACGGTGAGGTCTATCTCATCGGGCTTCTGGATAGCGAAGCGATGCGCGAGCCGCTACTTGCTTTAGCTCGGCAAACAGAAGGCGTGCGGCGTGTGCATACCTATCTGCGCGTCAAAAAGCCCGAATATCCGTGCAATTCGTTTGAAATTTTTACAAATTTAAAGAAAAATCTCTTTTCCGACACCGACGTTTCGGGCACTGCGGTGCGCGTGGCGATCGTGGGCTGCGACGTGGTATTTAGCGGCGTAGTAACGGACATCGAGCACGAAAAGCACGCGATCTGGTACGCGACGCACGCGCCGGGAGTTCAGGATGTGTATTCGTTCCTGCGCGTGGTGAAGGAGTAGGGGCTTTGCGGTTAAATTTGATCGCTTCTGTACGGCAAATTTAACCGCTTGCGGCGGGCTAAATTTAAGGATATGCTCGATTTATTTTAGCTCGTTTGCGGGGCGATCGGCGTGCATAAATTAAAATTTTATCGGCGCGCAAGATAGCGGGGAATTTTAAAATTTGGCTCACGAGCGAGAGCATTAAGTAAATTTAAAGCCGCCTCAGACGATAATTTCGCAGATGAAATTTACGCCGCGAGCGCTCGCCGAAAAGTAGCGCCAGCGTGCCGATAGAAAGCGCGCCCTGTTTAAATAGCGGCTAAATCAAAAGCGCACGCGCAAGCTAAATTTAAAGCGTTGCGTTTTTAAAAGCGTTAAATTTAAAGCGTTGCGTTTTTAAAAGCGTTAAATTAAAGCGAGCCGCCGAGTTAAATTTAAACGTAACGCGCGCATTGTGAGCTAAAATGAGCTAAATTTAAAATCGCGTTGCCGTTATCGGCAAAATTTCAGCGCCATGGCGCAAAAGCTCGCGCTAAAACATACGATAAAAATGCCCCTAAGGGCGCAAAATTCAGTAAATTTAAGGAGAGAAAATGAGCCAAAGCCAAAAATGTACGTACCAAACCGCGTGCGAGCTGCCTAACGTGAAGCTGATCAAGCACCCGCTAATCGAGCATAAGCTCACGATCCTGCGCGATCGGGGGACCGATCCGTTTCAGTTCCGTATGCTCGTCGATGAGATCAGCTACCTGATGATGTTTGAGGCAACGCGCGATCTGGCGCTGCGCGAGGTGAGCGTGCATACGCCCGTGGCGCAAACCAGCGCGTATAAGCTCGCTACAAAGATCATGATATGCCCGATTTTGCGCGCCGCGCTGGGGATGCTAGATAGCGTATTTAAGCTCATACCGGACGCTAGCGTGGGGTTTTTGGGTTTTCAGCGCGACGAAAAGACCGCACAGGCGGAGTTTTTTTACGCCAAACTGCCCGCAGATGCCGCAGAGCGCACCGCAATCATCATCGATCCGATGTTTGCGACCGGCGGCACGGCGATCGATGCGGTGAAATTTCTGCTGCAAAACGGCGTCAAAAAGA
>CALHQN010000036.1 GCA_938036585.1 uncultured Campylobacter sp. | reverse complement strand
GCGGGCGGCTACACATTTAAAATTTACGTATCGGATAGGGTTTTTGAGCTCTATAGGGGCGGCGAGATCGTAAAATTTTACTAAATTTGCGCGGCAGATCCGCGAGCGGATCCGTAAAATTGCGCGCCGCTAAATTTAAAGCCGCTGCTTTTAAAAATTTTAACGGCGAATTTTATAAGCCAACGATTTTGCTAAATTTCAGAGGCAAATTTTATTAAATTTCACGCGCGCCGTTTGGAGTTAAAATTCTACGCCGCAAGCCCTTGAGGTCGTATAAATTCAGACCGCATAAATTTAAAGCCGCGTTAAAATTTAGACCTGCCGCTCGCATTGCCCGTTTTTAAAATTTGTCGACACCGCCTAGCTTGGACGCCGCCCTTTGCCCGTGCTATCGATGCCGCCCGTTTACGGCGTCGTAATATTCGGCAGTTTGTCGTTGTTCGGATCAAATTTCAAAATTTTACCGTCCACGCAGCGCTTCGCGTAAAAATAATCTTTGTAAAAATAAGCGCCGCAGCTAAGCCCGCGACCGATCGCTTCGTCGTTTTCTAGTTTATTTCCGGAGAAAATTTTCCGAATAGCCGCGCCCGGATTTTTTGCGACGAGTCGCAGCGCGATCATCTCTACGGCTTCTTACGTCTCCCGTCCGCCCGTACCTTCGATGATGCTTCGATATAGATCGTCGTAAAATATCTTTGCGGGCAATTCAGGCTCTTGCGGCGGTTCGGACGAGATAAAAAATTTGAAATTTTGCCTCCGATCGCTTAAGTTTCGGCGGCCGCCCGCATCGATTTTTACGGCACTATAAGCGCCGCCTCTTTTTTGCAAATATACCGTCCCGCCGCAGCCGGCAAGGATGTCCGCGATATACGGAATAAAATCGCCGAGCGGCATAAGAAGGTGGATGTAGGGCATTTTATCTCCTCTTTTAAATTTTACTCTTTATGACTTCGGCGATCGCGCGCCGCTTTAAATCGACGCTTATCTTTTGATCCGCGTCCGCATAAGCAAAGCACGCTTTGCCGCGTAAATTTAAAAGCGGCGCCCGAATTTAGTCGAGCGCCACAATTAAAATTTAACCGATTCGCGCATTCAAACGAGCAGTGCCATAGGGCGCACCTCTCGGTTAAATTTAAGCGGGTGCGATCAATACTTAAACGAGCTTCCCGGCTCGATCAACTCGACCTTTTTGTTGTAGTTCATCTTTAGCACCGCAGCAGGCCCTAGCACGGTCGCCTTCTCGCCCTCAAGCCAAAACGCCGTACCCTCCGGCATCGCATAAACGGTCGATTTTTGATTAGCGATCAAAAATTCCTCCAGCCTCTCCTCTCTGCTCTCGCCGTTGTGCCCCACAGGCTTGCCCGAGATGAAGTGCGGATTGATCTGGTGCGGGAAGATGTTGAAGGTATTAAACGACTCAGGCTCGATAATCGGCATATCGTTCGTCGTCATCATCGTAGCGCCTGCGACGTTTGAGCCCGCGCTCCAGCCGATATACGGCGTGCCGTCCTCGACCATTTTGCTAATCAGAGCGATGAGCTCGTTTTCGTACATATCGTGCACGAGCTTGAAGGTGTTGCCGCCGCCTACAAATATGCAATCCGCGCTCGCGACTTCCTTCGCGGCGTTTTTAGCGTGATGGACGCCGACGATGTTTAAGTTTAAACTCGCAAGTGCCTCTTTGACGCGCTTTTCATATTCGTCGTAGCTTCTGCGTAGGCTCGCGTAAGGGATGAAAACGATCTTTTTGCCCGCGAGGTTGTTCTCCTGCGCAAATTTACCAATCCACGACACCGCGTGCGATAGATACTTCGTGTCTTTGTAGCCCGAGCTTGAGAGCAGTAGCGCTCTTTGCTTGCTATGATCGCGCTTAGAGAGCTTAAACGCCTTTTCGCTCGCAGCCAGTTCGCTCGTACCGAGCATCGCAGCGCCCGCCGCCAAAGCGGCTACCTTTAGTAGGTCTCGTCTTTGATTTTGCATCTTTTCTCCTTTAATCAAAGTTGATATCTGTTTTGAAATTATATTCCTTTACATATAAAGAGAGACTGAATATTCGGTTTAAATTTCGCTCGCCTAAAGGCCTCGCCAAGGTAAAATTTTAAAACTACTAAATTTTGAAATTAGGCGAGGCGCCGCGTCGTAAAATTTAAAAGCGCGGCTAAATTTAATGAAATTTACGCTTCGTCTTTCGGGGTATATGAGCCCGTATTGAAAAAATAGCATACCCCAAAAACTATTCCACAAATCGGCGCTACGATTAAGGCGTACAAAAATATATGAGCTGCGGCGCCTTCCAATATTCCGGTAAAAATCAAGGTCGGATATAAAAGCAAAACTATACTGGCAAAATTTTCTATCGTAAAGACCAACAAACTATCTCCTTGATCCTTGATAAAAAGGTTGCTGTATCGCTTAGTCTTAGTGTATTTCAAAAAAACGATCGTCGCACATATAGGCAAAACTATTATCGCGACATCACGAATATCTTTAAAAATTTTAGACGACGATTCTATACCGATATTCGAAAAAAGCAAATCAAGAAAAAACATTAGCATTAGCGAGAAATAGATGGTTGTAGCCGCCGACGAATAATACCCTATAATCACGCGTCTAATAAATCTATGCATATCGTATCGCTTCTTTAAATTTTCAGGGATAGCGGCAAATTTCTCGTCCAGCTCTTTTGTGTCTAATTGAAATTTTTTATCCACAGCTCGCTCCTTTTAAAGCGCTAAATTTTAGAAATTATATCGAATTTGGCGCTGCAAAGCGGCTACATTTAGGTCTAAATTTAAACGCGAAAGAGTATAATCGCGCCATGGTTTTGACGCAAAATTTGATCTATGAAATTTTATCCGTCGTGGATGAGATCCCCGCGGGCAGGGTCGCTAGCTACGGACAGATCGCGCGCCTGATAGGGCTACCCGCCCACTCGCGGCTCGTGGGGCGCGTGCTCTCGCAAGCAGAGCTCTACAGCGACTACCCGTGCCACCGCGTCGTAAATCACGCGGGCGCCTTGACGGTGAGCTTTGCGGCTCAGCGCGAACTGCTAGAGGCGGAAGGTGTGGAATTTAGAGGCGAGCGCGCCCGTATGAAAAAGCACCGCTGGGAGTGCGAGTGAACTGCTTTAAAAACGCTAAATTTAAAGGCTGCAAGCTTTTGCGGTCGTAGAGATTTGAAATACGGTATTTTAAGGTCGCACGGCAGGGACGGTGAAATTTAAATTCCTCCGTTGGAGTTTGAAACGTTCTTGGTCAATCAAGCGGCGGCAAGACGGTGCGTGTAAATTTACTCCGTTGGAGTTTAAAACTCCATGCTAGTATCCCACTTCCGCGAATAGATTGTTGTGTAAATTTACTCCGTTGGGGTTTGAAACTGGGGGTTCAAAAAATCCATTTTCTACCTCGCAAGAGTTAAAATTTAAAATAGAATCTATCGTCAAGGACATAGCGCCTCGGCAAGCGGATTCAAAATTTCATCCGTTTGGAATCCGCCAAATTTAAACCTTTTTGAAATTTACGAAATTTAGAAAATTTAAAATTTGCGCGGTTAAATTTCAAAACGGATCGGCACCCCGTTAATACATGATGCTTTTGGGTAAAATTCGTGCGGCTGAAATTTCATAAGCCTAGAAGCCTCTACAAAATTTAAAATTACGCCTTTGCGGCTAGCGATCTTTACGCGATGGCGTAAATTTAGGCGCGGATAATCAGTTGTTACGAGCGGTAAAAGGCGCGCCAAACTAAAATTTTGCGCCGCAACTCCACGCCGCGCCGCTTACGCCTTAGACGCCTCAAAACCCTTCAAAACCGCGTTGTACACGCTCTCCTCATCGCAGTGGACGAGCAGCAGATCGCCCTCTTGCAGCACCGTCGAGCCGGTAGGCTTGATGTATTCGCCGTGCCGCCTGATCAAGATGACGAGGAAATCCTCCGGCAGCTCGAGCTCGGCTAAAATTTTATCGATCAGCACGCAGCCGTGATCCACGGTGTATTGGCGCAGCGTGCGATAAAAGATCGGCATATTCGAATTCGGCTCCGCGCTCTCCGGCTCCGGCGGTTCGCGTACGCCGCATCTATCCGCGGCGCGCTCCAGGCTCATCCCCTGTATCAGCACCGAGATTAGGACCATAAAAAAGACGGTGTTAAAGATAAGCCCCGCGTGCTCGATCCCCGCGGCGTATGGATAGGTCGCAAGCACGATAGGCACGACGCCGCGAAGTCCGACCCATGAGATAAAGACCTTCTCTTTCTTGCTGTATTTAGAGAACGCGAGCGATATAAATACCCCCAAAGGTCGCGCGACAAACATCAGCCATAGCGCCGTTACAAAGCCCATAAGCGCGACGGCGGGCAGCTCGGACGGAAAAACCAAAAGCCCAAGCGTGATAAAAACCGTGATCTGCATCGTCCATGCTATGCCGTCGTGAAATCCGATGAGGTTTTTCTTGTGTGCAAATTCTCGCTTATTGACGAACATTCCCGCGACGTAAACGGCGATGTAGCCGTTGCCGCCGAGCTTCATACACAGCGTAAAAAGCAGCGCCACCCACGCCATCGAAAACACCGGATACAATCCCCAATGTTCTAGCCTCAATCTATTGAAAATAGACGGCAGCGCCCTACCGAAGGCGTATCCCATAAGCCCGCCGATGAAAAACTGCTTGATTAGCAGCGTCAGCATATCGATCGCGCTCGGGCTTTGATTTAACGAGATGATCTGGATGATCGTGACGGTCAAAAAGATCGCCATCGGGTCGTTGCTGCCCGATTCGAGCTCGAGCAGCGGGCCGAGATTGTTTTTCAGCGAAATTCCTTTGGCGCGCAGTATCGCAAAGACCGCCGCGGCGTCGGTCGAGGAGATGATGGCGCCCAAAAGCAGCGCTTCAAGCCAGCTGAAGCCGAGCAGAATTTTAACCAAAACCGCCGTCGCGCATGCGGTGACCACCACCCCGAGCGTCGCTAAGATGATGCCGCTAGCCATTACAGGGCGGATCGATTTTAAATTCGTATCGAGCCCGCCCGCGTATAAAATATAAATAAGCGCGATCATACCGACGTCTTGAGTGATTCGGTGGCTCGTAAAATCGATGCGCAAAAGCCCGTCCGAGCCCGCGAGCATCCCCACTGCCAAAAATACGATGAGCGAAGGAAGTCCGAATTTGCCCGAGATCTTATTAAGCACGATGCTTGCGATGAGTAAGATCGCGGCGAAGAGTAGAAATTTTTCCAAAAAGCGCTCCATAATTTTTTCAAGATTATAGCGGGTTTTCCCCATTTTTAGGCGGGTTTTTGCGATAAAATTTTATTGAACGAGCAGGGGCGAAATTTTAAATTTACTCCATTTAAACGAAGCCCGATAATAAGAGCCGCACGAGTCGTAAAATTTTAAAACTCGGATGAGCTTGAGCTTTAAAAATTTACGATTCGATAGATCGGCTAAATTTTGCCGAGAGATTTTTACAGATTCGTTTAGGGCGGCGAATCGAGATTGAAATTTTACGGCGCCGCGCCGCTTAGGTAAGCCGAGCTGCCTTTTAAAATTTAGAGGCGCAAGTTTTGTGCTTGGCGCTTGCGAGCTTTGTACGCGAATCTCGGTTTAAATTTATCGCGCTAAATTCCAGTTAAATTTGATGACCGAAACTCGCTTTGGTTTTAAATTTAATCGCGACTTTCGCTTGTTTCG
>CALHQN010000035.1 GCA_938036585.1 uncultured Campylobacter sp. | reverse complement strand
CTACCTTGGGGCATTCGTTAATTAAAATTTTCTTGCTACGTGCGCCGCCCATCGTGTAAGCAAGATCAAATGCGCTATGCCAAATATCGTGCCAGATGCCAAATTCCGCCCTGATACGATAATTTTGCGGTTGCGAGGCAAAAAATTCAAACTCGCCGTCAAAAAATTCTCTGAACTTATCGCTTATCAGCTGCTTTTTGTATGAAATTTGATCCTCATAGGGCTCACCGAGCGTGCAGCTGCCGCAACTACCGAAGCTTTCGCAGTTCATACATCCACTCTTTTACCCACCGTGCGCAGTAAAAGAATGATAGCCGCGATACCCAAGATCAGACATCCCCACACGCTAAGTCCAAAGCCCGCAGGCAGGTAGCCGCAAATGATACTGATGCCGCAAACGACCAGCGCATAGGTCATCTGCGTGCTTACGTGCTCGATATGATCGCAGCCTGCGCCCATCGAAGAGAGGATCGTCGTATCCGAAATCGGCGAGCAGTGATCGCCGAAGATCGCCCCCGTAAGCACCGCGCTGATGTTTACGCACATGAAAACGTGAAATTCCTCGCCGCTAAGTCCGTATTTTTGCCCCACGGCGTGCGCTAACGGTACGGCCAGAGGAGTTACAATACCCATGGTGCCGAAGCTCGTGCCGGTGGAAAATGAGATAAACGAGCTAAGCACGAAGATCACGATCGCAAGAGCAAAGCGCGGCGTAGCGTCGCTTAGAAGCTCGACCAAGTAGCGCGAAGTGCCTAGCTCTTTGATAACCGAGCTAAGCGACCACGCAAAAAGCAGGATTATGACGGTGTTTAGCATACTTTTCCAGCCGCCCACCCAGACCTCGATCGCCTCTTTGACGCCGTAAATTTTTTGCGCGATGCCTAAAGCGACGGCGATGATCGATGAAAAGAGCGCGGATTGAAACAGCACTACCGAGGCATCCGCTGCGCTAAATGCGGTGCGGATCGAAGTGAAGCTAAGGGGGGTTGCTTTGGCCGCCTCCAAAGTCTCGCCCTCCAGCGAGCTGTAGCCGTTGAGATAAAATCCTATGACCGAAAGGACGATCATCGCGCCTAGCGGAATTATCGCGTTTATCTTGCGAAGTACTACGCCCTCTTTGGGTACAAAAATTTGATCCTCTAAATTTTTGATTTTAAAATCCGCAGCTCCGCTCTTGCCGCCGCGAGATGCGATTTCTGCGCGATACATCGAGCCAAACTCCCTGCTCATCACTGCCGTGGCGACTACGAAAAAGATCATAAAAATATTATAAAATCTATACGGGATCGTCTCTACAAACACGGTAAAGGCGTTTATGTTTTCTATGCCGATCTGCGAGTAGGCCTCTTTGATCGCCGAAATTTCAACTCCGACCCAGGTGGAGATCACCGCGATACCGGTGATCGGCGCGGCGGTCGCGTCGATGATGAAGGCGAACTTCGCGCGCGAAATTTTAAATTTATCCATAAGCGGCCGCATGATAGGGCCCACGATCAGCGCGTTTGCGTAATCGTCAAAAAATATCACGATACCCATCAGCCAGGTGTAAATTTGACCCAAAACGGGAGTGTCTGCGTGCTTGCTAAGCCAGAGCGCAAGCGCCTTCGTGCCGCCGCTTTTGGTAACCAGAGCGATGAGCCCGCCGATACACATAACCTGAAGCAAAATGCCCGCATTCCACGTATCCGCCATCGATTTTACCATACGCGAGCACAGATCGGTAAAAGCAAAAAGCGCCGAAGCCGCGATATTTTGATCGACCATACCGATAAGAAAGGTTCCGCTTAGCACGCCCAGAAACAGCGACAAAATCACGTCTTTGGTGATAAAAGCAAGCACGATCGCCGCAACCGGCGGGATAAGCGTCAGCATGCCGTAAAGCTCGCTGTTTCGCACGGCGGGCTCCACGTCCGCAAGCGCCAGCGCGGGCAAAAAAATCGCCGTAAAAATAAGCAAATTTTTTAACATTTTAATCCTTGATATGGTTGATAAAATTTTAAAGCTTAGCCCGCATTTGGACTAAGCTTTAAAATTTCGCGCCTACTACGGCTGCCGATCCCATCTTTGCGCAGATCCGCTTCATGCGCGCAAAGGGCTTTAAATTTTAAATCCGGCGATTCGTATCTCGCGCGGCAAGGCCTTAAATTTTAAAATTTAAAGCGCGCAAATTCGCTCCGCGTAAATTTAAAATTTAAAGCGAAGCGGCGTAAAATTTGCCCGCCTTGAAATTTTAAAATTTCAAAACGCGGCAAGCGGCGCAGAGCCTGTTTTTATCGCAAATTTTAAAATTTCAAAATTTAAAAGCAATCGCCCGTTTTAAACTTCCGCTGCAAACGAAATTTAATCGCTAAAAGCCGCACGCAAGCAGATCGCGCTTTAGATTAAAGCTCATTCTCCTTTGCAGGCGCTCCGTCCGAGCCCTCATCGTCCAGGCTCTCGCTAGGCTTTAGACCGATCGATTTCAGATAGCTCTGCGTCTGCGCATCGCCCCCTAAAATCGCATAGTCCATCACGTTTAGGCCCGCCTCGTCGCTTAGCTTTTCGTTGGCTCCCGATCTTACTAAAAGCTCGACGATCTGCTTGGTGCTGTTTTGCGCCGCATACATCAACAGAGTCTCGCCCGCGCCCGCAAACGTAAAGGTGCAGGTATCCTCGGTGCCGCCCAAGGACGCCAGCGCCTGCATCTCGGTGCTGCTTATCTGCCTTACGTTCACGCTTGCGTGGTTGTAGATAAGAAGCTTCACGAGCTCGTAGTTTTTCATCGCTACGGCGTAAAAGATCGGCGTTTGACCGAGGGAGTTTTTATAATTTACCTGCGCGCCTTTTGAGATCATGAGCTTGGCGTTTTCGATGCTGCTCATCGCGTAAAACAGCGAGTTTTCCTCGCCCGCATTCACCTGCGCGCCGTGCTCGATCAAAGTGGAGACAAAGCGCTTATCGTAACCCAGCAAAAGCGCCAAATCAAGGGCATCGTCAAGCTCGTACGAGGCGAAGCTTTTGCTGAATAAGAGCGCGTTAAACTCATCCGCGCTCACGCCCTGCTTAAGCGCGAGCTCGAGTTCGCTGCGCGCGCCCGCTTCGCGATCGTTTGCGGCGTATGAGGCAAACTCGGCGATCACGGCGGCCGCAAGCTCGTTCGCTCTAGCGTCATCGAAGCTTGTCGCGAAGTGTTTTTTAAGCGCCTCGCTTGCCGCTGCGAGCTCGGTTTTGAAATTTCGGTAATTTATAAAATTCCCGATCTTTCGCTCGGAGTAAAATTCTAAGGCTTCAAACGATTTTTCGCTGGTTTGCGCGTAGTTTTTCTCTTTGGCGTAGCTCAAAAAACCCTCGCCGTCCATCCCCGCAAATGCAAGCACGCGCTCGAACTTCTTTTCATTGACCAGGGCTTTATTGCCGACACAATCGACGTTTTCGCCTCTGATCTCGGCCGCGCTTTGCATTAAGCTTT
>CALHQN010000034.1 GCA_938036585.1 uncultured Campylobacter sp. | reverse complement strand
AGGTTATCATCTTTAAGGTTGGATAGTTTAGTATCAGAACTTACTAATTTATCAAGGGCATTATCAGTCAATTATATTGATTTAGGCAATGTTCAAGTAAATTATGAAATACAAAGGGAAAAAAGTTATAGGATATCAATTGGAGATACTGTAATAATTAAAAAATATGGTAAATTTAGAATTGAAGAAGAAAATGGCTTAACAAAAAAGGATAAGGTTAAATTAATTGTTAGAAAGTATGTATAGGTGAGGAGCAAATGAAAAAGTTTATAGGAATATTATTACTTTTTATTGTTATAGTTGTTACAGTCTTGTATTTTGCAAGAGATTTTTTAATTAAAGAATATTTAGAAAGAAAGATGACAAAGGCAAATAATGCCCCTGTGACCATTGGAAGTGTAGATTTAGACTATTTTGAAAATTATGTAACATTAAAAGATATAAAGGTCATGAGTAATTTACATGAAGATGAAATTTTTATTTCTATTGATGAATTAAAAAGTTACTATGAAATAGATTTTAGAAAAAAAATTATAACTTTTGATGACACAGAAATTAGTGGAATAGTATTTTTTAAAGATTCTAATTATGAAAATAGTGATAGAGAAGCTGTTGTCACTTTTGAAAATAAGGTTACAGAGGCAGAAGAAAAGACTAAAAGAGAAAAGGTTTTGACAGAATTAAAAACTCTTTATCTTAATAAGATTGAAGAAAATCATTTAAATCTTGATGAAATTCTTTCAAGAGACTTAGTTAATAAAGAAAATGTAAGTGAGCTTGAAAAAATAAAGCAAAGTATTAAGAATATAAAAGAAAGTAATGAAAAAAATCTTAATATATCAGAAGTTGTTGGAGAAATATCAAATATTGGTAAAAGTACAAAAAAATTAGGTAGAGATTTAAATATTGGCGATTTAAGCAAAACCAACGAAAATCTAAGAGAAGATTTAACATTGGAAGAATCATTGGACAGAGTTGTTAGAAATTTCTTAGATAGAAATAAACTTGTCTTATTTGATTTAGATGGCTATATTAATATGTATTTGAACTTAGTTTATGAGCAAAAAATATATAATCTATCTTTAAAATATAGAGATATTTTGGATGAAATTCGTCTAAGAAAACAAAAGGACTCAAAATTATCAGATGAGGATGTTTGGGAATTATTCTTTAATAGTATAAGTATTACATCTAATGTTTATGGAATTAGTTTTAATGGTGAGGTTAAAAATTTCTCAACAAGATTATCTAAAAATCAAGGAAATACGGCATTTAAGTTATTTGGTGAAAAAGGTAATACAATAGGTGAATTTAAAGGTTTTATTAACTTTAATACAGAACTTACTGAATCTACTTTAAATATACCAGAAGCTGATTTAAAAGATTTTGGAACTGATTTATTAAAAGGTGGAGAAGGAGTAATATTCCAAAGTCTATCAACAAATGGATATCATCTATCTATAAATGGAAGTGTTCATCTAAAGAATATGAAATTGGATATAGATAAAGTTATAGAGTCTATGAAAATTGAAGATGAAGTTACAAGAGAGATTATTGCACCATTGTTAAAGGAGTTAAATACAGGAGAAATCTATTATAGTTATGATACTGATACAAGAATACTTACAATTAAAACTAATATAGTTGAAGTATTTGATGATATATTAAATGGTGAAAATTCTTCTTTAAAAACAAAAATAAGAGAAAAAATAAAAAGTGATTTTCTGAAAAAAATAGCTGGCTAATATAAAGTTGACAAATAGCAACAAAAATGATATCATATATTGCCCTTAGGGGATATGATGTATTATGGTCGAACCGTGTCAGATCTGGAAGGAAGCAGCACTAAGATTTATAGTATATGCATGTCTTTCTGAGGGTATCTTTATATTTTTAAATATGCATTTTAATTATTAAGATATATGGAGGAGTTTTAATGAAAAATAATAAAATTTGTGAAATATTAGGAATTAAGTATCCAATATTTCAAGGAGCTATGGCTTGGGTTTCTGGTGGAGAATTAGCAGGAGCAGTTTCAAGAGATGGAGGACTTGGAATTATTGCTGGTGGTGGAATGGAACCTGAACTTTTAAGAGAAAATATAAGAAAAGCAAAGGCTATTACAACTAATCCATTTGGAGTAAACTTAATGCTTTTACGTCCTGATGTTGAACAACAACTAGATGTTTGTATAGAAGAAGGAGTAAAGGTTATAACTACTGGTGCTGGAAATCCAGGAGCTTTTATGGAAAAGTTAAAAGCTGCTAATATAAAAGTTATACCAGTTATTCCAACTGTAAAACTAGCAGAAAGAATGGAAAAAATTGGAGCAGATGCAGTTATAGTTGAAGGAACAGAAAGTGGAGGACATGTTGGAACTTTAACAACTATGGCATTACTTCCACAAGTAGTTAATGCAGTAAATATTCCAGTTATTGCAGCAGGAGGAATTGCTAGTGGAAAACAATTTTTAGCAGCCTTAGCTATGGGAGCAGATGCTATTCAATGTGGAACTATATTCCTAACAGCAAAAGAATGTTTAATTCATCAAAATTATAAAAATCTTATTTTAAAAGCTAAAGATAGATCAACTATTGTTACAGGAACTTCAACAGGACATCCTGTAAGAGTTATAGAAAATAAATTAGCAAAAGAAATGATAGAACTTGAAAGAAATGGAGCACCTAAAGAAGAAATTGAAAAATTAGGAACAGGAAGTTTAAGACTTGCAGTTGTTGATGGAGATGTTGAAAGAGGAAGTTTCATGTCAGGACAAGTTGCTGCTATGGTAAATGATGAAAGAACAACAAAAGAAATTTTAGAATTTTTAATGTATGATTTAAAACTTGAAACAGAAGTTTTAAAAAGAAGACTAGAAAACTGGGATATTTAATTTTTTTTTCTTAATGATTGCAATATTTTATATACTATGTTATACTTTTTTTGGGTGAGTAATAAAAATGATAGTAAAAATTTGATATTAAGATTATTTTGTAGGTGAACTTATATGAGCAACCATGTGATGATAAAAGGTAAAAATGATAGATTAGTAATTGCTTTAAATCCAGATATAGCTTTTTTAGATATATGTGATATTTTAAAAACAAAAATATTAGAAGCTAAAGGTTTTATTGGTAATAGTCGTATGGCTATTGAGTTTAGTGGTCGTGCTTTAACCAATGAAGAAGAAAATAAGTTGATAGGAATTATTACAGAGAATAGCAATATAGTGATATCTTATATTTTTTCTAAGAGAGCAGATTCTGAAGAAGAAATAGATTTAGAGAGTATTAATCCATTAATTGAAGAGGGAAAAACACACTTTTTTAGAGGAACATTGAGGTCAGGTTCTAAGATAGAGTCTGATGGTAATGTTGTTGTGCTTGGAGATGTTAACCCATCTTCTATAATAAGAGCACGTGGTAATGTTATAGTTCTTGGACATCTTAATGGTACAGTGTATGCTGGTTTAGGAGGAGATGATAGAGCTTTTATAGCTGCTATATACTTTAATCCTATTCAAATTACTATTGGTATAAAAACTATAACAGATATCCAAAAGCATAAAATAACAAGCATTAACGCCGAATTTATACTATCTATTTCCAGGTCGCCTTTTCGTTTAGGTCAGAGTAGTTAGATAAAATTTCATACGGCTCGTAGCTAAATTTATACGCTAGGCTCGGACACTGCTTCACCGCATAGCCCAGATAGATCCATCGTAGCCCCAGATCTTGGGCAAACTCGATCTGTTTTAAAAGCGAAAATTTACCGAGGCTAAGATGCGGCAGATACGGATCGTAGTAGCAATACACCGAGCTAATGCCGTCGTCCACGATATCGATGAGATCGACGCAGATAAGCCGCCCATCCTCGCCGTAGTAAGAAATTTCTTTGCCGAAGTCGCCGTGGCCCTGGACGTAAATTTCATCATATCGCTCAAAATCGATCTCTTGCACAGGCCAGCCCTTTTTTAGATGCATGTAGTCGTGATAGAGCGCGAAAAGCTCCAAACGCGCATCGTTTAAAAGCGGGCGAGATTGCCATACATAGGCGGTCGTGCGATTATTTTTATAGACGCGGCGGTGCGATCTGCTAAATTTAAAATTTAAAGCATCGACGCGCAGGCTTTTGCACTCCGCGCAGGCTGCGCAAACGGGCTTTTGAAAATACCTGCCGAAGCGGCGGTAGCCGTGCTGCACTAAGCTTGAATTATATTCGAAGTCGCAGTCTTTTATGTAGAGATACTCGCTGCGTGCGGCTCTGCCGCCTAGATAGGGGCAGGCAAAATCCAGCGTACAAAATGGAATTTCAGTCATTCAGCTTTTTGATATTCGCCGCGTCCACGTATTTTAAAAACTCGTCTTTGAGGCGCTTTTCGCGTGCGGCAATGCTCTCTTTGGCTGCGTCGAATTCCTCCGCGGCACCGTCTAGGACGCCCCCGCTTTGCAAGCTCAAATCATCATCTTTAAAAATATCTTTAAACTCGTCGCGATTTGGATTAGGTTTTTTGGGCTTTTTGGGCGCGGAACTTGCCGCCTTGTCCTTAAGCATATCCTTTTTTATATCTTTTAGGCTATCTAAAAAATCCATAACTCTTTCCTAAATCCGCGCAGATTTGCGCATCGCAGCGATGATAGCGGCGATCGCTTCGTTTTTATTCGGCTGCATATCGTCGATGGTGTTTTCTAAAATTTTGTCTAAATTTTTCTCGACGTAGCTCGTGTCGAAAAAGCCGAGTCGGAATTCGCGCGATTTGCTGATGCTGAGCAAAAACGGAATGATAGTGCGCACTCCCTCGATACGAAATTCCTTCAGCGCGCGCTCTAGTTTATTGACGGCCAGGTCGTAGTCGGTGGTTTTGATGATTAGCTTGGCTAGAAGAGAATCGTAAAACGGCGGAATTTTATAACCTTTGTAGATGTGGCTATCTACGCGCACGGAAGGACCAAGTGCTGGATAATAATCGCTAACGGTGCCGGGAACGGGGGTGAAATTTTTCCAGACGTTTTCGGAGGTAATACGCGCCTCGATCGCGTAGCCGTGCGGCTTAATGTCGCTTTGCTCAAGCTCTAAAATTTCGCCGTTTGCGATGCGGATCTGGCGCACGACGAGATCGACGCCCGTGACCTCCTCGGTGATGCCGTGCTCGACCTGGATACGGGTATTCATCTCCATAAAATAGAAGTTGTTGTAATCATCAAGCAAAAATTCCACCGTGCCGACGTTGGTATAATTCACCGCCTTTGCCGCAGCTACTGCGGTCGTACCCATCGTCTTTCGCAGATGCTCGCTTATAGAGGGGCACGGCGCAATCTCGATGATCTTTTGGTGGCGGCGCTGGATCGAACAATCGCGCTCGCAGAGGTGGATGATGTTGCCGTAATTGTCGCCGATGATCTGAAACTCGATGTGGCGCGGCTTGACGACGAGTTTTTCCATAAAAATTTCATCGTTATTAAAAAAGGTCTTCGCCTCTCTCGTGCACGAGTCGTAGGCACTCTGCATATCTTTCTCTTCCCACACCTCGCGGATACCGCGTCCGCCGCCGCCGCCGCTAGCCTTTAAAATTACGGGATAGCCGATCTCGCGCGCATATTTTTTGATCGTATCCATGCTCTCGTGATTTAGCTTTTCGGTGCCGGGCACGATCGGGATCCCGTTTTTGCGCATCAGATAGCGAGCGATGTTTTTATTGCCCATTTTGCGAATAACGTCGGGTTTCGGGCCGATGAAAATAATACCCGCGTCCTCGACCTCTCTTGCAAAGTCGTAATTCTCGCTCAAAAAGCCGTATCCTGGATGTATCGCATCAGCGCCGCACTCTTTGGCGACTTCGACGATCTTTTTGGCGTCCAGATAGCCTTTTAGCGCATCGGTGCTTACCTCGTAGGCCTCGTCGGCGATTTTCACGTGCAAACAATCAATGTCCGGCTTGGTGTAGATCGCGACGCTTCCGATATGCAGATCCCTGCAGGCTCTAATGATGCGAACCGCGATCTCGCCGCGATTGGCGATAAGAATTTTACGTATCATAAATAATTGCCTCTTTTAAAGAAATACCGCGGTAATAATAGTATAAAAAATTTTATAGCAAGTTGAAATTCATAAAAGGCGGTTGAAATTCCGGATAAAATTTAAAGAAGATTTATGGTGCCCGAGGTCGGAATCGAACCGACACGAGGTCGCCCCCGCCAGATTTTGAGTCTGGTGCGTCTACCAATTTCACCACTCGGGCATTTTAAAAAGTTATGATTTTATAAATTTAAAAGAGAAAAGCCCCGAAGACGGGGCTTGGAGCAAGAAAATTATTTTTTCTTCTTGCCTTTTGCAGCTGCAACAGCCTCTTTTAGCTGTTTACCGACTTTAAATTTTACTACTTTAGTAGCAGGAGATTTGTAAGTTCTGTTTGTGCCAGGAACTTTACCCTCGCGAGCTGCACGCTCTGCGATGCCGAAAGATCCGAAGCCGATGAAGCTTATGTCATCACCTTTTACCAAAAGCTCTTTGATAGCCTCAAGTGCAGAATCTACTACCTTAACGGTATCTTTTTTAGAAAGACCTGCCTTCTCGGCAACTACTTGGATAAAATCAGCTTTTTTCATGCTAATCCTTTAAAATAAAGTGGTTTCGGCGGTATTCTACAATAGTTTCGCAAAAAATACAATAGTTTTTTAAGAAAAAACGCAAAAATCGGCAAAATTTAGCCGAATTTAGCCCAAATTCGTCAATTTTTCAGATTTTGCTTCTTTAAATTTCAAAATTCCGCCATATTTTTGGGGCTGATTTTATAAATTTTGCCCGATTTCGAAAAATTTCAAAATTTCTTCCCCTCCCGCTTCATTTTTATAAAATTTCGCCCAAATTTGCCGCTTTAAAATATATAAACTATATTTTGTTATAATCCGCGCAAAATTTCAAAGGTTTTTTATGACTAAAATTTTAATGATAGAGGACGATTTAGAGCTCGCCGAAATTTTAAGCGAATATCTGCAACAATACGATATTGAGGTAACCGTCGCGGACGATCCGTTTTTGGGGCTTTCTAAGCTAAATTTAGAAAATTTCAACCTCGTGATTTTAGATCTCACGCTTCCTGGGATGGACGGGCTTGAGGTCTGCAAGGAGATCCGCAAAAACACCGATATACCGATCATAATCTCAAGCGCCCGCCACGATCTGACCGATAAGATCAACGCTTTTGACTTCGGTGCGGACGATTATCTGCCAAAGCCCTATAATCCGCAAGAGCTTTTAGCGCGCATCAAGCGCCACATCGAGCGCTACGACATAAACTCGCTTCAGCGCGCCGCCAAGCCCAAAAAAGACCTCGAAGTGGATGATTTCCGCCACGTCATCAGCTTCAAAGGGCAGCCCCTGTCGCTCACCATCGCCGAATACGACGTGCTTTCGTATCTCATCAAAAAGGAAGGCGGCGCGATCACCCGCGAGGAGCTCATCTATAACTGCAGCTCTATAAGCGAGGAATCCTCGAGCAAAAGCATCGACGTCATCATCGGTCGCATCCGTTTGAAGCTTGGCGAAACGTCCAAGGCGCCAAGCTACATCCACGCCATCCGCGGCGTAGGCTATAAACTGATACAGTAAGCGGGCTTGCGTCCGGCGGGCGGCGCGATAGAATTTAACTACTCGCGACTCTAAATTTAATAGGCATCCGCGCGGCGAAACTGAAATCGCAAGTCGGTCCGCGCGATCTTGCTTTTCAAATTTAAGGCGCCGCAACTGAAGCGTTAAAATTTTACGATAAAATTTTATAGTTATAAATTTAGCACGCGGTTAGATGCGCACGGAATTTTATCATTGTAAATTTCGGCAAAATTCGGCACTGCAGGCAAAAACGAGCTGTAAAAAGCAGAGCCGAGAGCGGCGAAAAGGCAAAATTTTAAAATTTAAAGT
>CALHQN010000033.1 GCA_938036585.1 uncultured Campylobacter sp. | reverse complement strand
CGACTACGATTATTACGACGCTACGGGTCTAAGCAGATCGGTAGCCAGCGGCAAGGTCAGATCCAGAGGCTTTGACATAGAAGCAAACGGCGCAATTACCGATGAGTGGAAAGTATTCGGAGGCTATACCTACAATAAAAGCGAGTATATGAAGGATGAGAGGCGCCTTGCGGCGTTAAGCAACGTCGATTATCGCAAGGGCGCTAATGCCAAGCCGTGGATTCCTAAGCGTATGTTTAAGCTCTACAGCAGCTACGAAATTCCTCTCGTAGCGCAGCAAAAGATCACTTTGGGCGCCGGATTTCGATATCAGAGCAAGACCGACAGCCAATATACTAGGCACAATATCTCAACGGGCGCTTATTACCCCACTAATGACATCCCCGTACAGGGCGGCTACACGATATGGGACGCCAACGCCGCGTATGAATATAACGAGAATTTTAGCCTAAATTTATCGGTAAAAAACATAACCGACAAACGTTACTTCGTCAATCAAAATAACAGAGTAGCGGGGCAAAACAACTACTACGGCGAGCCGCGGAATTTTATGCTGACGCTTAATTATACGTATTAGGCGGCGTTTCGGTAGAAGTTCGCCTGAGCCTATTTCGGGCGGACATCGCGAAATTCTAAGTGAATTAAACGCGCAGACTTGCGAGCATAAAATCCGCTCGCGAGCTTGCAGGATCAAATTTAATCCCGCGATCTCGCTGTAACCGGCGCTAAATTTTAAAATTTAAAGAGAAAATTTGAAAACGCTAAAGCAATTTTTTGAAATTCTACGTCCGCACTGGTTCGGCAAGGGCGCGGCGAAGCTGTGGGCGCTGCTGCTGCTCGCGCTTGGTTTTAGCCTCGCTATCATCAAAATCAGCGTGCTGATGAACGCGTGGGATAAGCGCTTTTACGACGCGCTAAGCGAGCTTAAAGGCGAGCTGATCCCCGCGCTCGTGGGCGAGTTTTTGCTCTACACGGCGCTTATTGTGCTTTTCATCGTCTGCGGCAGCTGGCTTCGCAAACTGCTCGTAATCGTCTGGCGCGAGCGGCTAAGCGCGATGATGGAGCGCAAATGGCTACATAACGCAAACTTCTACCGCACGAGCCTTGAGGGGAATTTCAGCGCCAGGGGCGGTTCAAATTTAGAAAAATCTGGCGACGTAAATTTAAACGAGCGCGCAGAGTATTCCGTAGCTGAGGCGGACAGCGCGGCTTTATATAGAGACGCAAAGGGGCTTGAAATTTTACCGAGCACGGCGGAGCAAAATGCGGCAGAGCAAAGCGGCGCAAGCGAGAATGAAATTTCATCTAAAACTCGCGCGGATCGTGAAATTTCAAAAACGATCGCAAAGCTAGACAACCCCGATCAGCGTATCGCCGAGGACAGCTTGCTGCTCGTGCAAAAAAGCGTCGATCTCGTAAAATCGCTCGTCTATAATCTCGCCAAGCTCATCGCCTTCGTTGCGATCTTGTGGCAGGTCTCGAAGGTGTTGAAATTTGAAATTTTTGGCATGCGCTTTGAGATCGAGGGCTTTTTGCTCTACGTCGCGCTTATTTATACTCTTCTTTGCTCGCTGATTACGCATCTCATCGGGCGCAGGCTTAGGGGGCTAAATTTCGCCAAGCAGCGCGCCGAAGCCGATTATCGCTCGAACCTACTGCTAGTGCGCGAAAATGCAGAAGCCGTAGCCTTTATGCGCGGAGAGGATGCCGAGAGAGGCCACTTCCGCGCGAGCTTCGGCGAGATCATGAGAAATTGGCGCAGCATTATGAATACGGAATTTCGCCTCGAGTGCTTTTCGGCAAGCTACCTAAAAATCACAAATTTGATCCCGATCTTTGCCTGCTTGCCGCTCTATCTGGCGCGCGCGATGAGCTTTGGCGACATGATGCAGGCGCGCTCGGCGTTTTACAGCGTGCAGGACGGATTTGCGTGGTTTATGGACTATTATAAGCAGATCATGGAGTGGGCGGCGAGCGTGCAGAGGATCTATGAGTTCATTTCGCGCATGGACGGCGAGAGTGCAAATCTGCGCGCTTGCGTCAAACAAAGCGACGAAAATTCTGCTCGCTGCGAGGGCTTGTCGGTCTTCACGCCTGCGGGCGAGCCGCTGATCGAGGATCTACGCTTCGAACTTGCGCCCGCGCAGTTTGTAATGCTGCGAGGCAAGAGCGGCGCGGGCAAAAGTACGGCTCTGCGCTACGTCGCGGGTCTTTGGAGATACGGTCGCGGCGAGATCAGTCTGCCGCGCACGGGCGTGATGTTTATCCCGCAAAAGCCCTATCTGGCGCCGCTTAGCCTAAAAGAGCTCATTTCCTATCCGCAGCCGCCGCGCGCAGACGACGCGGAATTTTTAGAAATTTTATGCCGCGTAGGGCTTGAGAAATTTGCCCGCATGCTAAACTCGCGCGCCGATTACGTTAAAATTTTAAGCGGCGGGGAGGCGCAGCGGCTTAGTTTCGCACGGATACGCTACCACAAGCCGAGCTTTGTTTTCGCAGACGAGATCACGTCTGCGCTCGATCCCGGCTCTGCGCGCGAGCTGCTACTTGGTCTGCGTGCGGATCTGCCGAACCTCGGCATGCTAGCGATCGTGCATCAAACGGGGCTTGAGGACATATTCGAGCGGACGATAGAGCTTTAAATTTCATCGTTTAAATTTCACGCCGCAGAGATTTCGCCTTTAAATTCATATCTTTTTAAATCCATATTTATTAAAATTACTCATTTATATTAAGCGGCGATAAAATTTGGCCGAGGCGCTTCGCGCGAAGCCGCTAAATTTTAAAAACGAGACAAGGAGATTTTATGCTTAAGGCGGGGATTGTTTATAAATTTGCGCTCATCGTGCTGCTAGCTTGCGCGCTTTGCATTTTGGGTTTTTCAGGCGTTAATTTCGCGCGCGGCGAATATGACGAGGCGTGGATGAACCTGCATAAGATCGCGGGATTCGGCCTACTTTGCGTCGCGATCTTGCATCTGATCACGAGGCGAAGGAAGCTCGTAAAGCTCTGGGGCGAGTTTTTGGACGTGATTTTAAGCCGCAAGAACCCGGGCTTTTGCAATATGGACCGCATCATCGGCGCGATCGAGACCTACAATATCAGAGAGATTGCCGCTAAAATGGGCTTTGGCGCGGATGAACTCGCTGCGATTTTAAAATCGAACGGCATCAAGCTCGTAAGCGCAGATCAAGACCTGCGCGAGCTTGCGAAGCTCAACGACGAAAAAATTTTCTTCATCTTGGTACTTTTAATCGAGGCAAAATTCGGCAAAGCGGGCGAATGCAAGGTCTAAATTTTAAAATTCTAGCTAGATTCTCTTCGCAAATTTATCGTTTTGGAAAGTAAGTGGCGCCAAGGAGTCTAAATTTAAAACCGAAATTTTATCGCGCCCAGCAAAACGCTCGAAATTAAAATTTCATCCAAACTACGCCTAAATTTTAAAAAATCTATCTTTAATCTTTATTCAAATTCTTCCATTTCCACTTTCCCATTTTTTTCAAGCACCTTCATAACTTTCCCTTCTCCAGCTTCAAGCAATTTTTCCGAATCTTTAATGAGCTTAATCGCCTTCTCGTATTCAGAAATCGAATCATCTAGCGACAATTCTTCACTTTCCAATTTTTCCAAAATTTCATCAATTTGTGCAATATTTTCTTCATAACTTTGTTTTTTTACTGCCATTTTTATTTTTCTCCTTTATTTTTTATTT
>CALHQN010000032.1 GCA_938036585.1 uncultured Campylobacter sp. | reverse complement strand
TAAGAGCTTTAAATATATCTTGGGCTACAGAAATATGCTTTTGAGTTATATGGGATATTACTACGACGAAAAAGAGAAAACAATAAAACAAATATTGGATAAGGAGCGATAAACGAAGGATATAACTAAATTTTATCCTCACGGCAAGGGCGCTAAATTTATAAAATTTTACCTCGCTAGCGAAGATGATAAATTTAAATTTACCCGCCGCGCCTGCTTAAAATTTCTTGTTTAGCGCTATTTGCCTCTTGCGCCGCGAGTGATCATCAAGGACTGCTCGTAGAAAATTAGCAGCGTTATTGAAACGCCCGTGCCGAGCGCCAGCGAGATCGAGACCGTGGCGAGGGCGTTGTCGAAAAACGAGATGAGGTGGGCGAGCTTCTGCTGCGCGCCTGCGGCTTTGATATAAGAAAACAGCGCCAAAACTGTCTTGTAAGCGTAGATGCCGGGGATCATCGGAAGCAGCGCGGGAAAGGCGATGATCTCTGCGGGCACCTTGAGGCGCTTGGCACAGAGCATCCCTAAAACGCCGATCAGAAACGACGCAAAAAGCGTCGCGGCGGCGATTGAGAAAATTTGACTTTGAATCAGCAAAAACCTGCACGAATGCGCTACCGCCGCAAGTAGCGCCGAGAAAATGAGCGTCTTTTTAGGCGGCATGCACGCATACGCAAACCCCAGCCCCGCCGCAGCGGCAAAGCAGGCGTCCTTAAATACCGAAAGCGCTATATCAAACATTTACGAGCCCCAAATTTGAGATGCTAAGCGTCAGAAAGAGCCCGATCGCGATGCAGATGATCAAAAGCCCCGTGTTTAGCCCTCTGCTGATGCCTACGAGCATATTTTCGTTTAGGATGTCAAATACCGAGTTGATCAGCCAGACGCCCGGGATCAAAAAGAGTATGCTCGATCCCACGGCGACGTCGGGCGTGGCGCTAAGCCCGTAGCGAGCCCCTAGCGAGACGATGAAGGAGACTGCGAACGAAACCGCGATGTATTGGATTTTTAAGTTGATTTTGAGCCTGCTAAGCAGATAGCGGGCGCAAATTCCAAAAGCGGTAGCCGCAAAAACTAACGCCATCGCGCCGCCGTCACCGCCAAAGAGCTCGCAGAATGCGGCGTTTGCGACGCTGAGCAGAACGAGGGTTTTGGCAAAGCTTTTCTTCTGCGAGGCTAAAATTTCTGCAAATGCGGCTCTGGCGCGCGCAAGGGGGATTTTTTCGTCGTAAATTTCCCAGCTAAGCGCGCTTAGCTCCGAGATCAGATCAAAGCTGATCCGCGCCGCAGCGCCCGTTTTAACGTAGGTGCGGCGGATGGAGTTGTCCGCGGGGTCCATCACGCTGATGATGAAGTGGCGCACGAAGATCATCAGGCTCGCCTCATAGTCGTAAGCGTCCGCTATCCTGCGCACGCAGCGCTCGATGCGCGCGGTGTAAGTGCCGATGCTAAGCATCTTGGCGGTGTATTCGCTAAGAAAATTGGTAAGCTCTTGGATCTGCGGCCTCGCCGCCTCTGCTTCTTTTGCTGGCGTTTCTTTCACTGTCGCTACTGCTGCCGTTATTTTTGCCGCCGCGGTAGTGTTTCGTGTTGTTTCCACGCGTGCCTCTGCCGCCTCAATATCGTTTTGCGCTGTCTCCGAGGCTGTCACGGCTTCTGTTTTTACAGCGCCCGCCGCCATCTTTGGTGCTGCTTCGGCGTCCGTTGCGGCGGTAAAATTTTGATTGTTTAAATTTGGCGTCGTTTCGGAATTTGAGTTATCTAAATTTAGCGCCGAGGCGGAATTTTGCCCGTTTAAATTTAGTGCCGCCGCAGAGCTTTCATCGCTCAAATTTGAAGCGGCGCAATTCCGCTCTTTTAAAGAATTCTGCTCAATCAAATTTAAATCGCAGTCTGAATTCTGTCCGCTTAAATTTAAACTTTCGGCGTCCTCGCAAGATCCGCTAAATTTAGAATTTCCCCCGCCCACGGCTTACCTCAAGCTGATGAGATCGAGCGGGTTGATGTGGTAGTTCTGCTGCGTCACCTCAAAGGTCAGATCCGAGCCGATGCGCCCGATAATGTAGCCCTTTTTGACGTTGGAGCCGACGCGCACGGTAGGCGGGATCTGATTTAGATGTGCGTAGATCGTGTGGATGCCGCCGCTGTGCTCTAGGATCACGACCTTATCGAGCACGGCGGTCTCTTTGGCAAAGAC
>CALHQN010000031.1 GCA_938036585.1 uncultured Campylobacter sp. | reverse complement strand
TAGGAGCGATCTGGCTAAGGTGCGCGTAGATCGTATGGATGCCGTTTGGATTTTCGATAATGACGACCTTATCTAGCATCGCGGTCTCTTTGGCAAAGACCACCTTGCCCGGCAGCACCGCCTTAACCTGCGTGTCGCCGCTGTTTGAGCCCAGCACGACGTTTTCGTTGAAGAGCTTGATGTTATACACCGGATCGTTGTAATTGCCGAATTTCCGCTTCAAATACGCGCCGTTTAAAGGCGCTGCGGTCTTGGCTCCGCTGTATTTTTTAACGCGCGATGACTGATAGCTCGAGCCGTACTGCTTGACTTTTTGGTTGATCTTGCTTACGCGTTCATCCGCTGGCTCGCTCACTTCTGGCTCGGGCTCGCTAGGCGGCGCAGGCTCGGGCTTGCCCGCTTTTTTGGCAGCCGCCTTTGCTTTGGCGTACTCTTTTTCGCGTGCCTGGCGCTCCTTTTGCTTCTGCGCCTCCAGCTTTGCTTGGCGCGTCGCTTCCTCCTTCTGCGCTTTGGCTTTTTCCTCGGCGTCGTCGATGATCTTAAGCTCCTGCAGGGTCTTAGATATGGCGTCTTGCTCGTCGTTTATCTTCTCTAGCCTCGCGATATAGTCCTCTTTGTCCTTTTTCATCTGCGCGAGCTTCTCTTTTTGGGTGGTTAGCTTGGCGTTAAGATCGGTTTTTTTCTTGTCGTAGCCCGCCATGCTCGCCTGGATCGATTTGATCTTTTTATTCTGTTCGTTGATAAAATTTTGATTATTTTCGTAGTCTTTGATTAGACCTTTCAGCTCGTCGTTCATAACGACGCCGAGCCCCTCTAAAATTTCGCTAGCCACGATAGAATCGGGCGTAGTGGTGGAATTTACGTCGGTGATTAAATCAAACGATAGCTCTTGCGAGATCACACTTATGATCTTGCTCTCCAGTTCGCTTTGCACGCTAAGAAGCGTAGCGTTTTGGCTATTTAGCTTCTCAAGCTCCTGCGCTTCGGCGGCGTATTGATCCTTTAGCCCTTCGATCGTTTCGCTTAGCTGCTTGATCTCGCCCTCGCGCTTTTTAAAGCCCTCCTGCTCCTTTATGATTTGCCCTGCAATCTCGTCAATCTTTTGCGAGAGCTGCATCCCCTCCTTTTGCGAGCTTTTGAGTTCTTGACCCGCTTTGGCGATCTTATCTTTAGTGCTCTGCTGCTTTGCGGGCGCGGCATAAGTAAGAGCCGCGCCAAGCCCCAGCGCAAGAAGCGGCGCTAAAAAAGCCCTTTTCATGCTCGTTTATTTCCGATTTGCAGCATTACAAAACTTACCGCGATGATAGATAGCGCCAAGGCGACACCCAAAAGGATCAGCGCGCCGTAAGGCAGCACTATGGCGGTGCGTAGATCGCCGATGCCCTTAAGCGTGGTCGAAAACACCTCCCAGCCTGGAAGCGCAATGTAGAAGCAGGTCACGATCAGCGTGGCGATGAAGGAGTCTATTATCGCCATTCGGTAGAGTTTGCCGCTTTTTATCAGAAACGACGCGCCGAAAAGCTCCATGATCTCGATGCGCTCTTTGTGTTCATAAACCCAGATACGCATCTGGCGGTGAATTAACATCACGCCTAAAAGCACGATGAGAAACGCAAAGCCGTAAACGAGGCTTTTGATAAGCAGTAAAATTTTAAAAATTTCATCGTGGGTCTTTTTAAAAATTTCAACCCGCGTAAGCGAGCCTATGGATTTTAGATCCTGCTCGATCTTTGCAAGCTGCGCGGCGTCGGGGAAGCTTTCGAGCTTGACGCTATAAAATTTAGGCAAATTTTTACTAAGCTCGGCAAAGGCGTTTTGTGAAATTTTACCCTTCAGTCGCTCGGTGATGCCCGCGGTCGAAATTTCGCTAATCGAGCTGATCTTAGGCACCGCTTTTTGCGCGTCTTGCAGGCTGAGCGAGGTTTTGGAGACTAGCACAATGTTGTATTCGTTTTGGATCGAGCGCTCGTAGCTTTTGGTTAGATTGCTCATAAAAATTCCAAACTGCACTGAAAAAAGCAGCGCGACGAGCGAAAAGATCACGCCGAAATGGGTTTTAATCGATTTCATTTACTTTAGCGTCCTTAATCTCAAAATGTCGGTGCCTAAAACGCAGCGTGGCGGGCATTTTGTGCGTCACGATGACGACGCAGGCGTTCCACGACTCGCACGCCGAGCGCAGCAAATTCCAAATAATGGCGCTGGAGTAGTCGTCCAAATTTCCCGTAGGCTCGTCGCACAGCAGCAGGCGCGGATTATGCGCCATCGCACGCGCCAGAGCCACGCGCTGCTGCTCGCCGCCGCTAAGCTCGAGCGGATACTTACCCATCTTATGCCCGAGCTCGACGTGGCGCAGTAGCTTTTTGGCTTGGTCTTGGCAGACCTGCTGATTGTAGCCCATTATCATTAACGGAAGCATTATGTTGCGCTCGATCGTCCATTCGTTGATCAGGCGGTAGTTTTGAAAGATAATGCCGATGCGCTGGCGTAGGGTGCGCAGATCGGAGTTCGTGATGCCTTTTAGATCGCACAGGCAGACGTTCAGCTCACCGCCGATGATGTCGATGCCGCCGTAGAAGGACTTAAGCAGCGTGGATTTGCCGCTGCCGCTCTTGCCCGTGATGATGACGAAATCCTTCGCGCCGATGCCGAAACTCGCGTCTTGGATGACTGCGCCCGCCTTTTCGTAGCCTAGCGTGAGGCCCGCTGCGGTGATGATGTTGTAATCGTCCGTTATCTCTGCCATTGTGAAAATATCTCCGAAATTTTTTGATGTGCCGCGTGGTTTTCGCGCGTAGGAAGCGGGCGGCGGATGAAGTAGCGCGTACCGCTTGCGTTTGCGCGGATAAAACACTGCTGCGGAAAGTCGAATGCCCCGAGCGAAAGCAGGATTAGCACATCCTGCGGCTCGGCAGCGCACGGCTTGCTTTGCCGTTCGTTTTGCGATCCCTTTTTGCAGGGCGCAGCGCCCATCGCGTTGATAGTTACAGGCGCCCCTTCTGCGCCGCTAGAATTTAGCGCGTTGCTTGCGTCGATTGTTGCGAGCAGGTTATTTGCGTTTAGTGTATCGCTTGCGGCGGCTGCGCTGTTTATCTGCGTGCCTTGCTTTGTTACGATCTGCTCGCAGGCTAAAGCGCGTTTTTCGCCAGGGGCAGTGCGGCTAAATTTAGTGCTTACTGCGACGTTTACCGAAACATTACCCGTTAAATTTACGTCGTTTGAGCCCAAGCAATTTTGATTTAAATTTACGCCCTCTTTTGCGCCCGTTTCATTTGTGCAATTTGTATTTGGCGTGACGTCTGTTTGTTTTAGAATTTGCGTAGCGTTCGTGCAAGTTGAAATTTTATCGCCCGCTGTCGTAGCTGAAATTTTGTCGCAGTCTGTCGAAATTTCATCCATGCTCGCGCGCTCGGTTAAATTTTTGCCGAGCTTTGCGTCTAAATTTATAGCTTCGCCCGCGCCGCTTAAATTTACGCCGTCCGCCGCGCTAGCCTCGCCTGCGCCCAAGTCTTTCTGCGCGTCAAAGTAAAAAATTTCCTCAAAATGCACGAAAAAATCCTCGCCTTTGAAGGTGAAATTTTTAAAATTTCGCGCCACCTTCGCCGCGTCAAATTTTAAAAATTCCATCTCAAACTGCTGCGGTTCGTCCACGCCCGCGGTTTTGTTCTCGTAGATCAGATCGTAGATATTTTTATCCATTTTACGCCATCTATCCTCGTATTTGCTCGCTACGGCGGCGTCGCGGTTTTTGAAGTGCGAAATTTCGCCCGCTTTGCGCTGAACGTAGGGCGAGAGCTTTTGTATCGCGTAGAGGAAGTACTCCTCGCTGTCGGTGCGAAGCTCGAAGCGGCCGCCGCGTCCGAGCGTACGTGCGATCTGCGAGGCGAACTCGTCGCTTATGACGCGGCGGTGCGGCGCGTCGTCCCACGGCACGGGGAAGTGCAAAAACACGCGCTGCAGGCAGCCTGCGGGAAGCAGGCTCAGTAAAACCCGCGCGTCGGTGGCAATCAGCGCAATGTTTTGTAGCCCCTCGCGGATCGCTAGCTTTGCGACCTGTTCGATCGCGGGCTTGTAGATTTCGATGCCGATTAGCAGCGCGTCTTGGTTTGAGCGCGCCTGATGGAGTAGATGTCTGCCCGAGCCGAAGCCGATCTCGATGAAAATTTTATTAAATTTAGAGCTTTTTACGAGGGATAAAATTTCATTCTCGTCCAAAATCAGCGGCGTTTTTTCGGTAAGCGAGCTGTCTTTGTAGGCAAACGCCTGCGAGATGATCCGCCCGCAGAAGCGCTCTCTAAAAATTTCGAGCGCTCGTTGCAGATGGCCGATCTTAGCGGGCTTGGTGATCTTTTCGCCCTTTACTATCACCTTGTCGCCGCTGGGCTTAACGATGATAAAAAACTCGCTATCAAAGCTCTTAGTTCGCACGAGCGTTAAATTTCTGCCGCGCGCCGTCTCTAAAAACTCGGTCTCGCCGAATCTAGCCGGTAGCGGCGGCAGGCTAACGCTGCGGGTTATGAAATTCGGCAAACTTTATTCCGCCTGTGCCGTAGCGATAACTGCGCTAGGCTTTGACAACTCTCCCTTGTCGGTTTTTACGACGATTCTGTATTCGTATCCTTCGCCGTAATCGACGTAATCGATATACTCGGCGCTAAGTCTACCGCGAACCTCTTTGACGCTGCTCCACGACTCGCTTCCCTTCGGACGGCGCTCGATGACGTAGGAGCTTACGCGAAGATCCGGATGCGGGCGCCAGATGATCTTGACGCGGCCCGGAAGCCCGTAGATCGCCTGCGCAAACGGCACGGACTCTAGCATTTTCGCAGTGCTTGCGATAGCGACCGGAGAAGGAGCCGAAACGCCCTTGGCGCCGTATGTGCGCACAGTGTATTTATACGAAGTGCCCGGCTGCAGCCTCGTATCTACGTAGTGAGTGGAGTATGGATCTGTGATGGTGGCGATCTTTTTGGCTTCGCCGCCGCTTGCGGGCGCTCGGTAAACGACAAAGCCCAGCACGGCAGTATCTGAGTCGTATCTAGGCCACTCAAGCCCGATCTCATTGTCGCTCGCGATCGTCCTAATGCCCTCTACGCGCGGCAGGCTCTCGTCGCTTGCACTAGGCGCGCTAGACATAGCGCAACCACCCGCTAATATCGCTAAAGTAGCGCTCAACGTTAGTCGGTAAAATTTTTTCATAAATTTCATCCTTTACCTTTTGATTTGTCGTAAAATTTAGAAATTCGCTCGGCAGGCCCGCGCATATTTTCACCTCTTTGCCGCTTCGCGGATGGATGAAATAGAGCAAATAGGCATGGAGCAAAATCCTGCTAATTTTAGCGTTTTCGCTCTTAAATCCGTATAAATGATCGCCCAAAATATGCCGATTTATCGAGCTTAAATGCACGCGGATCTGATGTGTGCGGCCCGTGAAGAGCTTTGCCGCGACGAGATTAAAGCTCTTTGGGTTTATCGGCGGCAGAATTTGGTTTTGAGCGGGATTTTTAAAATTTAAAGCTTTATTCTCGGCTAGGCGGACGGATTTGGTTTCATTTGCGCTCATATTGGCGGTTAAAATTTTATCCCTGCTATCTACGAGATTGTTTGGAATTTTACCTGCGTTGCCCGCGCGGCTGCTTGGAATTTTATCTGCGTTGTCTGCGTATTTGTTTAAAATTTTATCCGCTCCTGCGCTCTTGCCCGCAGCCGTACTATTGCCCGCGCCTAAAATTTCATCGCGCTTCTCGGCGGAGTTTTGAAGTTCCGTTAGTTCCGCGCCGCTTAGAATTTCATAAAACGCGCTCTTTGCGTTGCGTCCGCCGGGCACGATCCCCATTTTTAGACGGTTTGCGGGATTGCGAGCGATCGGACGCTCGATTACGCATGGCTGCTTCAGCGGCAGGTCGATGAGCGCGAGGTATATCCGCCCCATGCTCTTATCGCTTAGTTGCGCCGAGAGCGCAGCGTGCGCAGCGTTGTTTTTAGCGACGAGCAGGGCGCCGCTGGTGAGCTTATCGAGGCGGTGCACGATGCCCGCGCGAAGCTCGCCGCCGAGCGTGGAAAGCAGATAGCCGCGAGACTTGAGCCAGTCCACGAGCGTGGGCTCTTTGACGCTTGCGGCGGGGTGGACGGTAAGACCCGCGGGCTTATTTACCACGAGCAGATCCTCGTCCTCGTATAAAATTTCAATGTCGAAGTTTAGCCGCTCTGCGCTCGTTTGTTGCGGCGCGGGCGCGGGGTAGTCGATGTGCACGAGCTCGCCCGCGGATAGCTTGTAGCCGGGCCTACTCTGCACGGCTCCGTCCACTCTGACCGCTTCGGATTTGATTAAATTTGATATTTGATTGCGCGAAATTCCAAGCTGCGAGCTTAAAAAAACATCGAGCCTTTCGCTACATTGTGCTATTAGATTATCCAAATTTATACCTTTTTTGGCTATTCTTACGTCAAAATTTTAATTAGGATTAAGCGTTGTTTAAAATTGACAAAAAGATTTTAGCATATTTTGATTTCATTCAACCTTTTTTGATCGTGCCGATAGTGGTTTTTTCATACGTTTTAATAAGCGAGGCAAACGACGTGCTGTCCTCGAAGCAGGTGGTATATTTCGGCGTAGGATTTGCCGTTTTTATGCTGTTTTTTCTCTTTCCGATACGCAAATTTTTATATCTGATCCCGATATTTTATTGGATCAATATCATACTGCTGCTCAGCGTCGATTTTTTCGGCGTTAGCAAGCTAGGAGCGAGGCGCTGGCTAGAGATTCCTTTCGTGCATTTTACGTTGCAGCCCAGCGAGGTGATGAAGCCCGCGTTTATCCTGATGCTGATGTATCTGATACACAAAAATCCGCCGCCTAAAAACGGCTATGGGTTGAAGGATTTTTTGCGCCTTAGCTTATACATACTTCTGCCCTTTGTTTTGATCGCTAAAGAGCCCGATCTAGGCACTGCCGCGATACTTTTTTTGACCGGATTTGCTATTCTTTTTATCATCGGCGTGGATAAAAAAATTTGGCTTACGCTGATCATCGTTTTTGTGGCCAGCTCGCCGATTTTGTACGAAAACATGCACGATTATCAAAAAAAGCGCATCGCCGATTTTATCAGCGAGGAGCCCAATTACCAGGTCAAGCAGGCGATCATCGCTATCGGAAACGGCGGCATCTACGGCAAAGATAGAGACGAAGCTACGCAGACGCACTTTAAATTTCTACCGATTGCGACGAGCGATTTTATCTTCGCTTATACGATCGAGCGCTTCGGCTTTGTAGGGGCTGCCGCGCTGATCGCGCTGTATGCGCTGCTGATACTGCATCTGCTGAGCCTGAACTACAACTTTAAAAACGATTATCTGATACGGGTCTTTACGAGCGCGCTTGCCTCACTCATCTTCATCTACGCGGGGGTCAATATCTCGATGGTGGTGGGCTTCGCGCCCGTCGTGGGCGTGCCGCTGCCGTTTTTCAGCTACGGCGGCAGCAGCTTCATCACCTTTATGATCCTCTTTGGAATTTTACAAAATTTGCTGACGTTTAGGATGAAGGATAACTACAAAACCTACAAGATCAGGATGTAAATTTGGCGTTCGCGGATAAATTTTGAAATTCTACAAAATCGCGCGAGTTTATTTTGAGTTTCTGGCGGTGAATTTGAGGCAGGGCGCTAAATTTTAAAGCTGCTACAAAATCACGCCGATGCCAAGCGTAAAAACCACCGCAAAAAAGGCGTATGTAAAGGCGAATTCCAAAGTTTGCGAATTAAAAAATCCGTAGTACAAAACGCTCGTGAAAAATCCGCCCACGAAGGCTACGGCAAAGATCCCGATCCGCGCTGCGACTGGCTTTGCGCCGCAAAATTTGTATAGATAAAAAACCCCGCAGAAGCTGATCGCAAACCAGATCATCGCAGGCAACGACCCGCTTAGGCCTATCATGCCGAAGAGATTGGCTAAATTTAAAAGCAGCAAAAATATCACCGCAAGCGCGATCAGTGCGGATTTGATCATCTATCGCGCCTTGCGTCGGGCGCGAAATTTTCGTTCAAGCCTAACTTGGAATTTTTGCCGCCTTGATTGAAATTTTGCGCGGAATTTTTGCTCTCGCCGCCTTCGCCCGCGCCGCCATTTGAAATTTTAAAATTTCCGTCGGAATTTTCATTGGCGCGATGCGTAGAATTTTCACCGGCGCCGCCCGCGGAATTTTCACCGAGATCGTCATTGGAATTTAAAATTTCATCGTCGCTTTGAGAATTTGAAATTTCGCCGCCGCTTTTAAAGTTTAAAATTTCATCCGCCGCAGCGTCTTTGCTTTGCGGCTCCTGCGCCTCTTTTGCGTCATCAGAATCCGCGTCTTTTAAATTTGCGTCCCCGTCTAAATTTTTAGAGCTTTCGCCCGCAGAATTTTCATAAATTTTATTTGAAAATCTTTTGTGCCTGATCTGTAGATAAAAGACGAAGGCGACGAACGCCGCCGCCGTAATCGCGATGTAGTAGCGGTTTTCGAAGAGCAGCACGCCCTCTACCAGCCCCGAAAACAGTGCCAGTAGCGAGGCGGTAAGAAACGGGAAGCGCACGAGATCTTTCTCGCCGATCGCTAAGGCGATGAGCGCGACGCCGAATATCGTGGCGTTTAGCAGCGCGCCTAGGATTTTGATCTCGGCAAAAAGGCTCGGATTTACGCGCGAGGTGATGAAAAGCGCGAGCGCGACGGCGGCGAAAAGCAGGATCAAAAATACGATTTTTTTCATTTTGGACCTTTTTAAATTTTATCTTTAAATTTACGATTCAGCTGCGCCTTTTATGCACATAGAGCGCAGGTATCGGCGCGTTGCAACCGCCGCGTCCGCAGCATTGCGCAAATATTTCGCGCCCTGTGAACATAGCGCGAAATTTCAGAGCGCCGTTGTGCGGCTAGGGTGATATACACGCTCATAGCTTAAAGCGCAATCTAATTGCGCGGATGCGGTTTGAAACACGACTTGCATTAGCGCGATTAAATCGTTATTTTCGTGCGGCTTAAATGCGATTTTGTCGGTAAATTTAACCGCCAGCTCCGCTCTGCTGAGCAAGTAGCGCCAAGTCCGTACTTCAAAATTTTACGCCAAGCTATGCTAAAAATTCCGCGTCTA
>CALHQN010000030.1 GCA_938036585.1 uncultured Campylobacter sp. | reverse complement strand
AAGAGCGCAGGAATCTCGCGATGAGTGTTATGAAATTTCACTGCGGGGGCGCGAAATTTCATCGATGAGGGGAGTGAAATTTCGTAACACGGCGGCGTAAAAATTTTAAAATTTACAAATTCGACAGGCGCTAAATTTTAAAATTTTAATCCGCCGCAAATTTTAATTCCGCTCGGGCGAAATTTCACGGCGACGGAATTTTGGAAGCGAACGTGGGTAAAGCTTCACTACGCAGTCGCGCGAAATTTTATTTTAAGCGAGCGGCTTTTGGCGAGTAGCAAAACGGCTTGTCAAATTTTAAACGACTTAAAATCTGGCTAAGAGCTGCCGCACGATCTGTTTACGCGCCCTAAACGCGCCAAGCATCGATCTTTAAGGCGCATGAAATTTAGCCGCGAGCGCGCTGCTTTAGCTCGCGATTATCGGAGCGCGAAGCCCGCCCGCGATACGTTGCGAGCTTTAAATTTAAAACTCGCCGTAAATTTAAAATTTTACCGCGCGACTGCGGTAAAATTTCATGCAGGCAAAATTTCAAAAATCATAAAATTTCAAGAAATTCTTTAAAGATATATTTGCTCTCCGTAGGCCCTGCGCTGGCTTCCGGGTGGTGCTGCACCGAAAATACAGGATAGTCTTTGTAGCGCACGCCCTCGATCGTGCCGTCGAAAAGGTTTCGGTGTGTGATCTCACAGATCTGCGCGATGGTTTCGGGGACGTTGTAGTTGTGGTTTTGCGCGGTGATCTCGATCGATTTGGTGCGCAGGTTTTGCACGGGGTGGTTTGCGCCGTGCTGGCCGAATTTCAGCTTGTAGGTCTCATATCCCATCGCGTTGCTTAGCAGCTGATGGCCCAGACAAATTCCAAAAATCGGCACGCGCGCCTCGACCATCTTTTTGATCTGCGCGATCTCCTCTTTGAGCATGCGAGGCTCGCCCGGGCCGTTTGATAAAAATACGCCGTCGATCTGCCTCTCTTTAAATTTGGCGATCAGGCTCTCCGCTTTAACGTCGTGCGGAAAAACCTCGACGCCGAGCCCCAGATCGCAAAGCTCGTTTAGGATGTTTCGCTTGACGCCGTAATCGATCACGGCTATCTTTTTGCCGCAGCTTGCGGGCTGGGAGTAGCTTCCGCGCTCGGCGTTCCAGCGACCCGATGCGTGCTTGTACGGCGTCTTCGTACTTACAATGCTTACGTAGTTGATCTCCTCTATGCGCGCAGACTCGCTAAGCGCCTTTTTAAGAGCCGCCTTATCGCTGATCTCGGTAGAGACGAAGGCGCGCAGGCTGCCCTCGTCGCGCAGCATCTTGGTTAAAAATCTAGTGTCGATGTCGTAAACGCCGAATTTTCCGTTTTGCAGAAAATAATCCTCCAGGCTCATCTGCGAGCGGAAATTTGAAGGCTCGTTGTTAAAATTTCTTACGAAAATTCCGCTGGCATGGATTTTGGAGCTTTCCTTGTCGTTTTCGTTGATCCCTACGATGCCGATTTCGGGCATAGTGAAAATAATAAACTGCCCCGCGTAGCTCGGATCTGAGATGATCTCTTCGTAGCCCGTGGCGGAGGTGTTAAACACGAGCTCGCCGAATGCGCTGCCGCCCTTGCCGAACGCCTTAGCTTGCAGGTAGATGCCGTTTTCTATGTAGATATACACGTTCATTACAGCATGCCCCGTTTTCTTAGCTCCTCTTCGTAGAGCTTTTCAAACACAAGCTCGTATTCTTCGGTCCCCGGGATCAGTTTTTGCTTGTATCCCTCGATCTTTTCATAGACCTCGTCTTCGATCTTTTGGTAGCTTTTCAAATACTCCTCGATCGCGTTATAAATTATCGTCTTTAGCCTGTTTTCCGAGACTTTGTAATCGATCAAATTTTTCTTCCAGACGGTTTCTAAAATTTTATGCGATATGGTGCCGTAGCGATCCTCAAAATTTAGCTCGAAATTCTCGTCGTTTGCGATGTGGCGTTTGATTAGCCAAAACATATCTTTTTTATTCACGCTCATCTCGTCAAGCTCGCTTATGCGCTCATCTATCAGCTCGTTTGCGCGCTCGTCTATCGCTCTTTCTTTTTGCAGATCGCCCCTTATGATCTCTTCGGCTTCCTTCGCGACGGGCTCTATGCCCGCACTAAGCGTAACGCAGCCGGAGTTTAGCAGATCCAGCGCTATTTTATGCGCGATATATGGCACGTGTGGTAGTCGTATTCGCATGATCGTTCCTTTAAATTCAGTTCTATGAGCGGTCGCGCCGCTCGCAACGGGTGAAATTTTAAAATTTCACCGGGTTTATAAAATTATCGTGTCGCTTCTTTCGGGACTGGTGGAGATAAAGCCCACCTTTGCGCCGCTTAGCTCCTCTATTTTGCGGATATAATTTTGCGCGTTTTGTGGCAGATCCTCAAATTTTGAAATTCCCTTGACGCTGTCCCAGCCCGGCATCTGCTCATAAACCGGCTCGGCAGCTTCCAAATCGATCGGAAAATAATCGATCTCCTCACCCTTGTAGCGATATGCGCGGCAAATTTTAATACTCTCAAAGCCGTCTAAGACGTCAAGCTTCATAAGCGCGAGCTTGTCGATGCCGCTAAGGCGCACGGCGTATTTCGTAGCCACTCCGTCGAACCAACCGCAGCGGCGCGCCCTGCCAGTCGTGGTGCCGTACTCCTTGCCGATCTCGCGCATCGCCTCGCCTTGCGGGCCCTTATCCTCGGTAGGAAACGCGCCGTTGCCCACGCGGGTGGTGTAGGCTTTTAAAATTCCCATCACCGTACCGATATCTTTCGGCGCGAGCCCGAGCCCGCTGCAAGCCCCGCCCGCGATAGTCGTCGAGCTTGTGACGTAAGGATAGGTACCGTGATCGATATCAAGCAGGCTTCCTTGCGCCCCCTCTACGAGCACGCGCTTGTCGTAATCAAGCGCCTTCCACAGCATATGCGTGGTATCGGCGATGTATGGCTCGAGCGCGCTTTTATAGCGCTTTAGCTCGTCATAAATTTCAAGCTTGCTAGGAATTTTAACCCCCGCTTTTTCAAAAACGCTCTCATGCGAAGCAAAATCGCGCGATAGCGCCTCGGCAAGCCTTTCGGGTTCCAAAAGCTCCGCTACGCGGTGTCCCGTGCGCGCGATCTTATCGGCATACGCAGGTCCTATGCCCTTGCCGGTGGTGCCGATCGCAAGCTCGCCCTTGCTCTTTTCGCGCGCTTGATCGATCAGCGAGTGGTACTGTAAATTTAAAAACGCCTTCTCACTTATGAAAAATCTGCCCTTTAAATTTTCAAACTGCGCCATCTCGGTAATCAGCACGTCGGGATTGATAACGACACCGTTTCCGATGATGTTGATGATATTTTTATGAAGCACGCCGCTGGGCACCAGATGCAGCGCAAATTTCTCGCCGTTTATGACGATGGTGTGGCCTGCGTTGTGCCCGCCGCTGCTGCGACATACGAAATCGTAATTCGCGCTTATCATATCTACGATCTTGCCCTTGCCCTCATCGCCCCACTGGGCGCCGATGACTACGTCAACTTTGCTCATTTTTCATCCTTTTGCATAATTTTTTCTATCAAAGCATCCACCAATAGCGCAAAGCCGCTGGATTTTAGCCCGTCTATTTCGTAATTTCCGCCATTGCAATACACCGCGCCCGCGTCTAAAAATCTAAAAAATAGCGCGTCGTAATAGCGCATTTTAGAGTAATACAGCAGCGAAACGCGGATATGCTCGTAATCCACGCCTAGGTTTAAAATTTCATCCAAACACGGCTTTAGCTCTTCAGGTACCTGCGTGCGCAGAGCCTGCACGTCCTTTAGCGACACGGCGCGAGCCGTAGCGTCCAACCAGGGCAAATTTTGCTCAAGCAGCGTCTCTACCTTGCCCTTTTCAAAAATTTCAAGCGGCAGGTTTAAAATTTCGCAAATTTTTTTCGGAATTTCGATATTGCTCAGCTGAAGCGCAGGCATAAGATCAAATTCTTTAAAAAATTCCTGCGCGATTTTGATCGCAAGAGGCAAGTTTTTCTCTCCGATCAGCTCCGCACCGATCTGATAAAACTCGTCGCTTGGGTATTTGAAGGTCGGCTGGACGTAAAATAGCCGCCTTAGCTTATCGTCTTTCAGCCGTTTGCGCACGATGCGCACGACGTCCACGGTGCTGTCTGCGCGAAGCGCAAGCTCGTGGTTCGTGGGATCGGAGAGCTTAAGAAGCTTTTGCGGCGCGACGCTTAGGTGCTGATGATATGAAAAATATGGCGTTAAAATTTCGCTAAAGCCGTTTTGCACGAGGATTTCGCTCGCTTTATTTTCCAGCTCACGCTTGAGCTGCGCGCTCTTTCCGAAATACAGCCTCGAGCCGTTTGGTATCTCGTGATCGAAATCGGCGCTAACGCTATCTATCATGCTGCCTCCAAATCGCTTATAAACTTATCTACTTGCGCCCTAAAGCCCGAGATGAAGCTTGCCAAAGCGCGATAATCAAGCGAAAGAATATCTAAAATTTGCTTACGTATTTCTGTAGTTAGCGCAAATCTTTCGCTGCCCGCGCTTTGAGTTTTATTTAAAATTTCGCCGAATTTTGTTTTGAAGCTTTCAAACTCTCCGGGGCTAAGCTCGCCCGTTTGGCTGCGCGCGATAAAGCTTAGCGCCAAGTCCTTGTAATCAAGCGCGTTTAAAAAGCTAATAAACTCATCTTTGTCGATGGCTGCGAGCTTGGGCGTATCTTTAAATCGCGCGATGAAAGCGTCTATCTCTTTGCGATCCAGAGCCTTGGCGATAAAATTTCCCTGCAGATAGTTAAATTTCAAATTGTTTAAAAGCCGCAGCGATAGCGCGTTTTCGACCCCTTGAGCACCTACTGCGAATCCAAACTCCCGCTTTAGTTTGCCCGTGATCTCCACCATCGCGCGGATGCCGTCCTTTTTCTTGCCAATATTAAGGCAAAGGGCGCGATCGATCTTGATAAGATCGAAGGGTTGATTTGCTAAAAACTGCACGTTTTGCGCGTTTGCGTTATTAAGCGCAAATTTAATCCCAAGATCCGCGTAGCGCTTGCGCACGGGAATAAAATTCTGATAACTCTGCTCGCTAAAATCGGTGATCTCAAACATCAGCTCTCCGCGCCGCTCGCCCGCACTTCGCAACCTGCGCGCTACCAGACCGTAAAATTCGTCGCTTGCAAGCACCGTAAGACTCACGTTTATGGAGCAGTTTGCGCCGGTCTGCTCGTTAAATTCCAACATCTTAGAAAAGGCAAATTTAGATATCAAAAGCTCAAGCTGCGGCTCGCCGATGATAGGAAAGAAATCCTGCGGCAACAAAACGCCTAGGCTGCCGCGCTTCCAGCGCAAAAGCAGCTCGTAGCCGTAAATTTGAGCTCCGCTGATTATCGGTTGATAGAGCACGAAAAACTCGCCGCTCTCTATCGCCTGTCTAAGCCCCGCTTCGCTCATCTCATCATCGGTAACGGGGGCGTTTTCAAAGATAAAATAGCGGTTTTTGCCGCTCGTTTTAGCGCGGTACATCGCTCTATCGGCGCGCGATAAGAGTCCCGAAAAATCGATCTTTTCGCTGCCGTCGTAAAACGCCGCGCCTACGCTGATGCTCGCGCTAATCTCGTTGCCTTTAAGATTAAATTTCATCTTTGAAATTCCAAGCAGTCGCTGCAAAAGCATATGCGCGGCCTGCTCGTCCTTCAGATCGCCGATGATGGCGCCGAACTCATCGCCGCCGAGGCGCGCCAAGATATCGCCCTTACGCAGCAGCCCGCTCATTGCCTTTGAGATCGCCTGCAAAAACATATCGCCGACCTCATGCCCGTAGGTGTCGTTGATCGCCTTAAAGCCGTCAAAATCGATGAAAAGCACAGCCATCAATTTGCCGCTGCTACCCGCGTTTGCGGTATAGCCCTGTGCGGCTTTCATAAAATACACTCTGTTCGGAAGCCCCGTAAGCGCGTCGTGGTGGGCGATCTTGGCTAGCTCGCTTTCCTTTTGTTTGATCTGCGAAATTTCGGTAAACATCAAGATGTAGTTTGAAACAAGCGAGAAATCATCCTTGATCGCAATCGCCGTAAATAGCGCAGGGAAGGTGCCGCCGTCCTTTTTCAGCCCGTAAATTTCATCTTTATACGAAACCTGCTTGCCGATTAAATTTTGCTTTATCTTCTCCAGCAAATCGCCGTCTTGCGCGAGCGTGAAGAAATTCGGCTCCTGCCCTATCGTCTCGCTTTCGCCAAAGCCGGTAATCTCGTAAAAGGCGTTGTTTGCGCGCAAAATTTTGCCCGCTTCGTCGGTGATCAAAATCGCCTCGAGCGAGCGCGAAAAGACGTTGGCGTTTAAATTTAGCTCAAGCTCAGTTTCCTTGCGCGAACCGATCTCCTCAAGCGTCGTTTTTATCACTCTGCCTCTGCCGTTTTCGTTCGAGGTCACGTAACCTTGCAAGCTGACCCAAGTATATCCGTTCTCGCCGTTGCGCAGGCGAAATTCGCAGCGGAAATCATCTCTCAGCCCCGCCGAACACTGCCTGATCATCGAATTAAAATTTTCAAGATCGATGTAGTATATCTCGTAGGTAAACTCGCCGAAGCTCATCTCGGTGTTGAAGCTCTTGCCTTTATAGTTTAAAATTCTTAAATAGTTTTTGTCGAATGAAATTTTCTGAGCTTCAAGATCGATCAGGCAAGCCGAGTAGTTTCTCGTATCGATTACGGTTTTGTAAAAGTCCAGATCGTCCTGCAGCCTTTGCAGCGCGCGGGCGCTTTCGTCGATGTTTTGAAAATAAAACGCCACGGTGCCCGCGGATTTTTTAGCGTAGGCGCTTACATCGTAGAGATAGCTTACGTTGTCGTTGTGGCGGATCTTGTAGCTTTGCGCGAAGCTTTGAGTCTCGCTTTTCATATCGGCTAGGCGGTTGATGATCTCGTTGCGCGCCTTTTGCGCGTCTTTGCCGCTTAGCAGATCCCAAAATTTAATTTCGCCGCTTAAAAACTGCGCCGCATCGTATCCCCACGCCTCTTTTATATTTTTGCTCGCATCTATGATCTTGCCCGAGGTGTAATCAAACACCAGCGTCACGATCGGAGCGTGGTTTAGATACTCATATTTTTGCTTCGTCTCGTCGTAAAATTTGCGGTATCTCGACGCATCGAGTACCACAAACAGAGTCGAAATTTTACTTCCGTCGCGCACGTAGGATTTTTTGACGTAAAGATCCCTCACGCCGTCTTTGGTATCGTGGCGAGTAACGACGTAGTTTTCTTTGGCGTAATTGGCGCGCTGCGTCTGATAAGCGTAGTCGTAAAACGAGCCCGATTGCAGCGCAAAGATATTGCGCCCCACGACGTCGTCGCCGTAAAGCTCGCGTGCGCCGTTGCTGGCGCTTTCGATCGTGCCTGCGACGTTATCGATGCTAAGCACCGAGAGCGAGCTGTATTTCAGCGCGTCTTTAAAACTCATGCTAAAATCTCCGTGGCGCACGGCGGGCTTTAAAATTTCATCCAATTTTCGCGCGATCTCATCTATCGGCGCGGCGGGCTCAAGCGCCAAAATTCCACGCAAAGCCGCGTGATCGTTGCTAAGCTCAAGCGCCTCTTTTAGCGCTACTAGCGGTGCTAGGACGCGGCGCTTTAAAAATTTAAAATTCCAAACACCCAAAGCGATACAGAGCGCAAACATCGCCGCAAGCGCCAAAATCATAAAATTTCTCGCATTTAAGCAGCTGCTTGCGCGCTCAATCGCCATGACGTAGATCGTATCGTCGCTCAATCTTCCGTCAAGCTCGCTGCCGTTTAAATTTGAACCGGCAACGCTCGCAGAGGGCGAAAACTCCTCAAAATATATAAGGCTTAGGCTGGAGTTTATATCCGCAAACATCGCCTCGCGCGTGCTTTTTAGATCGAAACTTCGCCCTAAAAGCTCAAATAAATTGCCGCTAAAATTATAAATTTCGCCGCCGCCGTTAAAGAGTAAAATTTCGCCCAGCCCCGCTAGTTTGGAGTTTAGCATATTCGTATCGGCAAAGCTTAGAAGGTATTCATCCGCGCTTACGCGCTTGATCAAAAAATACCTCCAAGCCCCTTCGATGCGCATATATCGCGATACCAGCTCGCCCTCTTTCATATCCGAGGTAAAATTTGAAATTTTGATCTCGCCTAAATTTTTTATCCTCGCATCGCGGCTGTAAAAACTTAAAATTTTTTCCCCGTTTTGTGCTGCGGCATCCGCATTCTGCGAAGCTCCTCTGCTTTGCGCGCCGTCCGTGCCGCCCTCCAAAACGCTTGCGCCGTTTGGCGAAGCGCTTCCGCCGCCTGAAGCTTTATTTTGCGAGGCGTCATTTTGCGAGCCGTTATTTTGTGTGACGGCGCTTGGGAAAGAGCCGCCTCGCACGGGGCTTGCGTCGCTTGCTGCATCATCGCTTTGCGCCGCGCTATTTTCAACGCCTGGCGTGCGGATGAAGAATATCGCGTCAAATCTCTTGCTTTCGCGCGCGGCGTTTTGTATCAAGGCGGAATAGATATTTGAAATTTCGGAGTCGTTTTTTAACTTTAAATTTTGTGCGGAGAGGATGTTATTTTTTAAAATTTCAAGATCGTTAAAAAGCTCGCGATTTACGTCCCTGCTTATGCCTCTTGCTGCGTTTATCCGCACCGCAAGCTCGTTTGCAATCTGCGCGCGCATAAAAAACGCCATGCAAACGCACAGCAGCGCGAGCGTTGCAAGGCTTACGAAAAGGGTGACGTAAAATCGCTTGTTTATCGAATTTTTTCTATTTTCCATCGCTAAATTCCAAATTTTGAAGGATTTTAGCAAATTTCGTTTTAAAGCCGATTTAAGCTTGTGTTTTTGCGCCTTTTGCGCCCAAAAAATGCATAATCAAAAGCACCGCAAAGCTAAAGAGCAGCATCAGTGCCGAATACGCGTGAGCCTGCGCAAAATCGAGCGTTTCGGTCGCTTCATAGATCGCGATGGAAGCGACCTTGGTCTTCTCGCTCACGCTGCCGCCGATCATCAGCACGACGCCAAACTCGCCCATCGTATGCGCAAAGCAGATCACTAAAGCGCTAAGCAGGGGGTGGCGTATCGCGGGCAACGCGACGCGAAAAAGCTTGGAAAAATAGCTCTTATCCAGCGAATCGCACG
>CALHQN010000029.1 GCA_938036585.1 uncultured Campylobacter sp. | reverse complement strand
TGTATTAGGCACGCCGCCAGCGTTCACTCTGAGCCAGGATCAAACTCTCCATATTTATACTTCTCGCAACGGCAAAGCCGTTACTGCGAGCGGGAGCTTTCGCTCCCTGCACCCACCTAAAGTTATAAAGATTTATTCGAAACTTCGTTTCTCATAAATCATAAATTTCTAAAGATAGCATTAAAAAACCAAAGCCAAGCTTCGGTCTTATCTTGCGTCTTAAATTTAATCTATGATTTAAACTCTTTATACTTATACAGGTAGATACGATTATGAAGTTTTTAATCTAAAAACTTTATGTTTTTGTAACATTGTTTTTATGAACTTAAATCCTTTAACGGATCTAAATCCATAGGCTCAATCGATCACTTGTTTAGATTTCAAAGATTGACTAAAGATATTTGTTTTTAACAGTTAAAATTTTAAAAAACGCGTTCGCTAAAAGGCTAAAACTACTAGGACTTAAGACTTAAGGAAGCAGGTTCGGCTCGGTGCGAAACAGAATTGTGATTATACAAGAGCGATGCTTAAAGGGGGCTGAATAGAAAAGATTTTAAACTAAATAAATTTTATGCTCGGTACGCGCTATCACTTCGCCGATGACAGCGCTGCTAACGTAGCCTGCGTTTTTTAAATTTACAAGCGCTCGCGCTGCGTCCTTTTCCGCTACGGCAAGCAGAAGTCCGCCGCTGGTTTGCGCGTCGCAAAGCGCTATGCCCGGCTCGGAATCGACGCCTGGTGCGATAAATTTTAAATTTTTATAGTTTCCGGCGGGGATTAGCCCCTCATCAAGGCATCTGATGACGCTTTTTAGAAGCGGAATTTTGCTAGGATAAATTTTAAAACTTACGCTCTCATTTATCATTTCAAGCGCGTGTCCAAGCAGTCCAAAGCCCGTCACATCGGTCGCGGCATGTATTTTTAGACCCGCTAGCGCGCCCACGGCATAAAAATTTAACAAAATCATGCTCTCTATCGCGTCGCGAAATTCTTCAAATTTAAGAAATTTCGCTTTGATAGCCGTAGCAATGATGCCCGTACCGATGGGCTTTGTTAGGATCAGCAGGTCGCCTTCTCGCGCTGTATTATTGCTCCAAAATTTACGCGGATTCACGCGTCCCGTGACGCTAAGCCCATAATAAATTTCGGGAGTAGAGATGGTGTGACCGCCTACCAAGGCCCCTCCGCACTCTTTGATCTTGTCTTTGCCGCCGCGCAGAATTTCGCGCAGAATTTCGTTTGAGAAATGGCAATCGTCAAAACCCACGATATTTAGGGCATTTATCACTTCGCCGCCCATCGCAAATACGTCGCTTAGGGAGTTTGTCGCCGCGATCTGTCCGAAAATAAACGGATCGTCCACCAAAGGGGTAATGAAATCGAGCGTCTGCACGAGCGCAAGATCGTCGCTTATGCGAAATACGCTCGCATCTTCGTTGCTGCAGGTGGACGACAGCAGGCTCGCATTAGGCTCGATTAAATTTCCAAGATTTTCGGTTAGACCCGCCGGGTCAAGCTTGGCGGCTCAACCGGCGGCTGCAATAAATTTCGTGAGGTTAAAATCTCTGTATATCATAGTTTGATTACTTCGTATTTCGATAGGACGTCCATGATTTCGTATGCGTTTGAAATCTCGCCGATCGCGAGCTTATCGACCAGTTTGTAGCTTTCTAGGCAGCTTCCGCAGCTTAAAATTTCAGCTCCAGCTTCGTTTAGCTTTTTAATCGCCTCGAAAGATTCGTGTCCGCGGTTCGTGGTTATATGCACGGCGTTGTTTACGCAGATCACCTTCGCTGGCTTTTCGTCTAGGCTTAGCGCTGCGCCTAAAAATTTAGCAAGCAGGCTCTTTCCGATCGGGCCGCTTCCGCACTGCTCCTCGTTTAGAAATATCACCTTGCCTCTTTTTGGCGCCGTGACGCCACAATAGATATCGTCGATATTTGCATCTTTCAGCTCGTCCGTTTTTACGGTTTTTATAAGCGTATCGGCGCCCGCTTGTGAAATTTGCGCTTCAAAGCCGTTTTTGGCCAAAAAGCGCTTTATGTTTTCGCGCGGCGCTACGTCGTTTACTAAAATTTCTAAACTCTCTCCGATTTTTAGCTCACCGAGGGCTTTTTTAGCGCGCAAAAGCGGCTCCGGGCAATTTAAATTGCGACAATCTAGTTGCATATGTAATCCTTAAAAATAAAATTCTTTGAACCTCAAAGCTAACGCGAGCCGCGCGCAAGCGGGCCCGCATAAATTTACCCAAATTATAAGCGCGGGTACTTCGCTTCGAATTGCGATTTGGCGATCTGCCCCTTATCCAACAGCTCGCGATACCAATAGTGGTGAAGTACGTAAACCTCCTCCTCCGGCTTGTGTCCGTCGATCATAGAGTGGATAGCGCCGCTGATCGCAAAGACCGCCATATAGATATGCACGAGCAAAAACACCGCGCAGACCGCGCCCAAAAAATTATGAATAATCGCGCTCGCTCTTAAAATTTCGATCTGGCTCATACTTAGCGCACTTCTCATCGCCGGGATATCGTAGTCTAGGAAAAACATCGATGCACCCGTCGCTATCATCACTATGCCGCCTAAAGTCGCGACCCAAAACCACGCCTTTTGACCGGCGTTAAATTTACCCGCAGGGATCGCGCGCTTCTTTTTGCTTAGATAGCCGCCCACGATCATCATCCATCTAATATCGTAAGCTCGCGGCAGCATACGCCAAAACCACAGCAAGAACATCGGCACGACGGAGATTGCAAACGCTATCGTAGCCAGTCCGTGAGCGTTTTTACAAAATCTCACGAAGGCGCCGCCGCCGAATTCCTCGCCAAACATCATAATCAAGCCTGTCGGAACCAAGATCGCCCATGCCACGGCTGCTACAAGGTGATATAGCCGCTCAAATTTATTAAATGCGTAGATCGGCTTGCCCGCGTGATGATCGAAGTGCTTCGGCCCTATGATCGCGTAGTGCCCAATAAAAGCTATGATTACGCCCAAAACCGCACCCAGCGCCAGCCACGCAAAAAAGCCCGAGCTTTGAAGCTGCACGAAGAGCGGTCCGAAGCCGCTGCCGTAACTATCGATGTTTTCGAGCCTTGCATTGCCCCAAACATCGCTATTCCCCTGCACGATGTCGGCGTATTTTTTCTCCTCCGCCTGCGCATAAACACAGGCTAAAAGCGCGAGAAACAATCTTTTCATGGATTTCCTTAGGTATAAAATTTCGAGCCGATTATATCATTTTTTGCAAAAAATTTTCTTACAAAGCAAAATTAGATTTTTGCATTAAGCGCCGCGCTAGTTTCGCCTCGCGTACTCGTCGTAGCCGAATTTTTTAATAGCCAAAACCTCTCCGCGCTCGTCCGCCAAAACAAGATCGGGCAGCTTGATGCCGTTAAAGGTCGTATTTTTCACGATCGTGTAGTGGATCTGATCCTCGAAAATCACCCGATCGCCGATATTTAGCGGCGCGTCAAATTTATACTCGGGCTGTCCGCTCTCAAGTCCCACGACGTCGCCTGCGAGGCAGGTATTTCCGCCGAAGCGATAGCTAAATTTGCCGCTCTTACTCTCGCCGCGCACCGCAGGACGATACGGCATCAGCACGGTATCAGGCATATGAGCTTCAGAAGAGGCGTCTAAGATAGCGATTTTAGCGCCATTTTCTACGATATCAAGCACGCTAGAGACCAAATACCCGCACTCCCAGCCGACCGCTTCGCCGGGCTCGAGATAAATTTCGACTTCGTATTTTTCGCGAAATTTTTTGATCAAATTTATCAGTAGCTCCACGTCGTAGCCTGCGCGCGTGATATGATGCCCGCCGCCGAAATTTAACCACTTTAGGCCTCCGAAATACTTGCTAAATTTCGCCTCGAAAACCTCAAGCACCCGCTCTAGGCTCTGAGCGCTTTCTTCGCACAGTGCGTGAAAATGAAGCCCCGAGATGCCGCGCAAAAACTCGCCGTCTTGCAAGATCGCCCGCTGTAGCGCTTCAAGGCTCATCCCCAGCCTACTGAAGCTGCCGCATGGATTGTAAGCGTCTTTGGGTGCGAAGGAGGTCTGCGGATTTAGCCGCAAGCCGTACGATGCTCCCGCAGCGAGCGCTTTTGCGCGATATTTTTGCCACTGCGCGGCGCTATTGAACACGACGTGGTTTGAAATTTTTAAAATTTCATCCAAATCATCCTCTTTAAACGCTGGCGAGTATGTGTGGATTTCGCCGTTTTTGATAAATTCCGCGGCAAATTTCGCCTCGTGCAGACCGCTGCAAGTAGCGCCCCAGAGGTACTTGTCAACGTAAGGCATCGCGAAGCTAAACGCAAAGCCTTTTAGCGCGCACAGAATTTTCGCTCCGCTTCGCTCGCCTACGCCGCGTAAAATTTCTAAATTTTTTACCAGTTTTTGCTCCTCGCACACGTAAGCGGGAGTCGAAATTTCATCGATTTTCATCGTTTTTCCTCATTAAATTTTTCCGCAATTATATAAAATTTTATAAATTTTTGGTTAAAATCGCCCAATCTTTAAAAAAGGACAAAAATGGTAGAGGTAGAATTTTTAGGGCCGATCGGGCGCGAGCCCCTGCGCCTAAACGCAAACTCCTTGCAAGAGGTAAAAGCGGAGCTGCAAAAGGACGAAAGTCTGCGGGAGTGGCTCGCAAACTGCGCCGTAGCGGTAAACGATAAGATGATTTATGATGCGAATTTCGCGCTCAAATCTGGCGATCGCGTAAGCCTTCTGCCTCCCGTTTGCGGCGGCTAAGCTTAGGAGGCGGCGATGAGCGAAGTTAAATTTAATCCAGAAATTTTAAACGGGATTGAGCCTGAAATTTATGAGGGCAGCTTGGATGTAGATGCGATTTTATCGCGCTGGTACGCTAAATTTAAAGACGCAAATTGCGGCGCGTTCATCACCTTCGTAGGTATCGTGCGCGAAGAGGGCGGCATATGTGCGCTGAGCTTCGATATATACGAGCCGATTTTGCGGACGTGGTTTGAAGTGTGGCAGCAAAAGGCCGCAGCACAGGGCGCATTCGTGCTTTTTGCACATGCAAACGGGGGTGTGCCGATCCACGAAAGCTCCTACGTCGCAGGCGTCGTAAGCCCGCAGCGCAAGGTAGCTCTGGCGCTAATAAACGAGTTTGTGGAGGATTTCAAGGCGGCCGCGCCGATCTGGAAATACGACGTAAAGGGCGGTAAAATCGAGGGCGGCAAGGTAGTAGGCGGGAAGAGGATCTACGCGGCGGATCGTTCGCAGAAAGTAAAAGGCGCAGGGATTTTGGGTTAAATTTACTATTTGATTCTTAATTCAAAACTAGCGAAGTCTAGTTTAAGTTGTTTTATAATTTTTTTATGGACTTTATCCTATATTTCCAGTTATCGATAAATTCTACTTTATCTTTTAAAATACATGAATCCGTAGGTAGCCATCCATCAGGCATCCACTTACCAAACTTTTTATTATAATCAGATATTGCTTCTCCTAAAAATTCACGAGAACCTAAATCTAAATTTTCAGTGTCAAAACTTTCATCATCTAAGTTGTCAGCATTTTCTTCCTCATTTGCTGAATAA
>CALHQN010000028.1 GCA_938036585.1 uncultured Campylobacter sp. | reverse complement strand
AATATTAAAATATATTGTAAAGATTTTTCCTTTGCCGCGATTATATCCTACGATAACTTAATGTAAGTTAAAGCAGAACAATGTAACTTAAGATAAATTATTTTTGTTCTTTGTTTTCGGAATAAAATTCCTCTTTGTGTTCTATCCAATCGTTTTCTATCATAGCTTCTCTTATTAGTCGCCTGATGTAGGCGGCGCGAGTGTCATAAAAGCGCTTTTGTGTGATATATCGTATAAAATCTATCTCTTCTTGTTCAAGGCATATAGTAATTTGAATTTTCTTTTCAAGTGCCAATTTGTTTTACCCTCTTTCAAAAGTTTGCTCCTTGCTTTTTCCCTTATGAGCGGTAGCGCACAAAAAGTCTGTAAAATCAAATTTATCAAACAATTTGTTTACCATGCCGGCTTTTTTAGCTATGCGCTGCCAATCTATGATTTCAATACTTGAGGCAATTCCCGTAAGCTGTTGTGCTAGCTCCTGCGCGCCTTGATGTCCGGCATCATCATAATCATAAGCTATCACTATTTTAGCACCTTTAAATTCGTTTATAAATTTCTCCCCTAATTTAGTAGAGGCGGAACCTAACGAAACTGCTCTTAAGCCACTTGCAATCATATTTAGGCAATCTTTTTCGCCTTCCGCAAAAAAGATCGGCTCATTTAAATTTAGCCTATAAACCTCACTAAAGTCTTTATAATTAAAAATAAAATTTTTGCGAGGCCTATTTTTAGTGAAAGTATACTTGCTCAAGTTTAATATATTCCCATCAGACATAAGCATAGGGGTGGGCTTGGGATTATATTTCCAAAGCGTGCGACAAAGTCCCGCCTCGTCTTTTATAGGCATAATAAGCCTATCGGCTTGCTTTGAGTAGCCTATTTCAAATTTTTCGGCAATAGCTTTTTTTGTATCTGCGTCGAACGTAGGTAAAGTTTTAGATAAAAGTTCCCAATATCTCGAGAAATTCTCCTTTCTTTCCTGTTTAAACTTATCAATATATGATTGCGTAATCGGCATTAGAAGCTTGTTTTCTTTTTGACTTTCCCGTTTTTGACTAAATTCATCATTGCTATGAGTTGAGCTTTTAGTTGATTGTATGTTAATATTAAGCTCTTTAGATATCGTAGCAATATCTTTAAAAGCTTGTTTGAGTGAACAATTTTTTACGTATTGGTAAAAGCTCACTATATCGCCGCCCCAGCCGCTGCCGAAGTCTTTAATCATTCCATTTTTAGGGTTTATGGACGCGGAGGCTGTATGCTCGCTGGCACGCATTTTAAATTTATAAGCCCTATCCACTTCAAATCCTAGATACTCCAAAATAGCTCTAGTATCGTCTTTGTGAAGCTCCATTTCAACTCCTTTAAAATTTTATCAAAACTCGCTTTTTCTTTTTACTTCTATTATCTCTGATATTTTTTAGAACCTTTTTGTTATAAGGATTGTTTACAATCTTACCGTTATAGCAATTGAGGGCTTTGTAGTTAAAACCATGCATATCGATACAGCTTCGTAGAATTTTGGCTCCAAATCTAATATTGGTTTCCGGCTCATATAGGTCATCCAGATCTAAATTTTGCTCTAGCAGCTTGGCTTTATGAACGGAGTTTATCTGCATAAGCCCTATATCAAAAGTGCCGTTTTTATTCTTATTGTATGCTTTGGCGTTAAAATTTGACTCCGTCTTCGCTATGCCCCACAATAATTCTGCCGGAATGTCATAGAACTTGCCATATTTAATGAAAAGTTTGTTATATGTCGTCGTAGCAAATGATGAAGTCGCAAAAATTATCGATGATAAAAAAATATAAAGCAGCTTCACAACTAATCCCCAAAAGAGCGCCCATCGTCGATTTTTTCTCTGTCTATCTCTTTTTCCTTACCAGAGCTAGCTTTGAATGGATGTATCTTCGAGATTTTTTTCATTACGGAGATTTGTGCTTTCTCCATATCGCTTAGTTTCCGTCTTTTGCCGACCAAAATACAATCGATAGTCTCTTTTATTTTAGTGGTATCGTGTCCCAAGCTTTTGTCAAAGACTACATCCTGCTCGAAAAATTTATCGCGACAAATAATCCTTAAATTCTTGATTTTATCTCCGTAAGTATCAGATAGCTTCTGAACGGTATCTCCCAGTTTTTCACAGCAAAGATCACTAAATTCGCGTGGAATTTTGCGTGGAGGAGGATTCTTTTTGGGGTTGCGATCGTATTGATTTCTTTCTGTTCGAAATCTATATTCTACTGCACTCATAGACAGATCTCTATCACAGGTAACGACGTATAGATTAACTTCATAACCTTTTTTAAGCGCTAGATCGATATACTCTTTCACCTTATCCGATTTTAGCGTTTTTTCTAAAATGACATTATAGCCGGCTTCAAAGGCCCTTTTCAATACCTTATCACCCACTTGTTTCATAAATTTATTCGTAAAATGCGAATATAACCCCTCGTCCTTGTCGTCTAAAGTATAAATTGCAGAGGCATTAGGATGATCTTTTCTAAAGTTATCATAATTTAAAAATAAACAGTTTTTGTTAAAGTCGTTCTTCAAGTTTTTAATAGTATCGCTTTTTCCTGCTCCGGGTTGTCCACCTACTATATCCAATTGGGGTCTTTCGACGCTTTCTAAGGAACTTGCGACTTCTTTCCAAAATTTATTAACGACTCGATTTATATCCTGCTCGCTAAATTGCGATAGTTTTTCTATATCCGTCAAGCTTTATCCTCTAATTTGATTTCCAATTTATCGGTCAGCCTATCCATTTCGGCCATCCAATAATCTAGAGTCTTATCTTTTTCCTCGAAAATTCTATCCGAAAGATTTTTTAATGCCAAATAATCTTTGTCTTGAGACAAATCCGAGCCGCCACTTTCCAATAAATCATAAATTTTAGAAAACATACAACTCGCACGACCTTCAACAATACTTATCGCAGCTTCGAACTCATTCCCATTCATGGTATAATCCCACTTCTTTTTGCCTTCAAACATCTTTTATTCCTTTCTTTGAAATTAATATATTATATCCTAAGATACCTTAATGTAACTTAATATACGTTAAATTATACCACATTAGCGCAATATACTAACGCTCTTGCTCTAAAGATCTGCTGCGGATTTTGGAGCGCTCTTGTTTCTCTTCAGAAATAGTAAATCCAGGCAAAGCAGCCTTTACCTTTTTTGAAACTATCTTTTGTGCCTTTTGTAGTTCCGCCTCGATCTCTTTAGAGGCGGCAAATCCAGGCAAAACACTTTTCGGTTTTTCTAAAACGGTTTGAACGAGATCATCTACTTTTTGATCTTTTTCGTTAGTAGCGGCATTAGGAGTAATTTTTATATTAAAATTTATAGTTTGAAATGTTTTTCTAAAATTGCTTAAAAATGCAGATAAGCTTTCATCGCCTATCGAATTTCCCAAGCTTTCCGTAATAGATATGCTATTGTTAAAAAAGCTATTTAGTTTATCGTACCCTTCGCCCCTTCTTTGTTTTGTGGGGTTTTTGTTGCCTATCTCTTCAATCTCTTCAACAAAATTTTCTTTTGCTGCTTTTGATGTTTGAGAACGCTTAAGGTCATTATTCGATAACGCTATTAGATTATCCAAGCCCTTATCAAAGCTTCCTTCACCTAATCTAACGCGCAATTTTTTCTCGCTTTTATCGTTATCCGTAAATACTAAATTTACAAATTCTTGTGAAAATTTATTGAGCTCTTTACACTGCTTGGCTATATGTTGATCAAGAGCTTTCATGGAGCCTAAAAATATCGCTTTATCGTCGCCTTTAAAATCAGTATTTAATCGGAAAATCTCGCCTATCCCTTTATTACGCTCATCTAATTCGAAAGAGGCAATTTTAAAGGCGCTAAAATCCTCCTTTTTTAAATTTGTTTTTTCTTCAGCTGTTTCTTTTATACTCATAGTAGATCCTTCGTTTTATATTGCACGTTATATTAAAGTAGTGTAAGATAACTTAAGTCATCTTACACTATGCCAAGGCATATTTATTGATTGCCAGAATCCAAAGGGGTTCCGCTTGCGTTTGGTTCCGCCTTAGGCTTACTATCAAGCATGATCATATCTGCAACATCCACGCAATGCTTAGATCTATTTGCCCCGTTGTTATCCGTCCAGGTTTCATATTTCAAATTTCCCGAGACGTAGATCTTCGACCCCTTTCTGAGATATTGATTAGCGACTTCCGCCATACGTCCCCAAAAAGTAATGTCAATAAAACAAGTCTCTTCGACTTTTTCCCCATTCGAGTTGGTATAACTCTTGTTAGAGGCAATACCGGTTTTCGCGCAAGCCGTACCGCTTGGTAGATACCTAAGCTCTATGTCCCTGGTTAAAAACCCAATGATTTTAGCTTCTGCTAACATTTTTACTCCTTGTAATAAAAGTGTGTTCATAGTTTTTTGTTTTGCAAATAATGGACTTTGGCCGCATCATCTTTCAAGTTCCCTTTCCTTACTTTGCTGCTTCTGTCTTTTCTTAAATTTTGGCGCAACCTTTTTAATTTTTGAGAAAAGCCGGCTTTTAGCCTTTTCCATTTCGCTATAATTTTGTTCGGACGCTCTTGCTTCGGCCAACATATCACCTGTTACGTTAAAACCTCTGCTGTCGTTTATGGCGAAAAAAGTATGTCTAATATGGCTATTTCCCTCTTCGTCCACAACTATCTCTTCACCTATTCGATCTTTATTCTTTAGGTAATAATCGATTATCTCTTTTTTATTACCTGAATATCGCTCAACATATCGATCGCCGCCTTCGCTTTCTAAAATGAGATCAATTTTATAAATTTCGTTCTCATCGAGATAGTACTTTTTGCTTTTTTTCTCGAGTTCGTCTCTTAAAACTGCCTCTTCATTAGTCATTTGTTTATCCTTTCAAAATTTTGGATTGCCCCTAGAGTCCGCAAAACATTTGAAGTTACAGCCGTTCTTGTACTCGGAACATCCGAACCAGGTATAGGGTTTGCCATCTTTTTTACTTTTATTCTTGTAGGAAATAAGGATACCTTTGCCGCACTTCGGGCATTTTATGGCAGATTTAGGTTGTGGCTTCGGCGTATTTTGCAAGACGGGTTTTCCTTTGTTATCAGCCAGGAAGCCCAAATCACAATTTTTATAGTTGCTGCAACCCCACCAGAATGCCCCCTTTTTACCTTTATTTTCGTGTCTGACGAGAAGGCTGCCACATTTTGGGCATTTAGGTGCATTGCTCATGAGCTTCGTTACGTCTACGCCGTTAAATTTAATTTTTGAAATTTCTTCGGCTATGATTTGGTTTATGCCCTGCAAAAATTCCTCACGACCCCTTCTTCCGGATATGATCTCTTTTTGTTCCTCAAACCAAAGCGCCGTCATATCGGGCTTTGTTAAAATTTGTGGTGCTAGAGCGAAAAAGTTTCTACCAAGTTCGGTGGAGACTATATTTTTGCCTTTTTCCGCTACAAAGCCTCTATCAAATAACTTTTTAATATGCTCCGATCGGGTAGCCGGCGTTCCTATCCCGCCATTTTCGCCTTTTTTATCTTTATCTTTTTCTTGTAGCAACTTCTTTATGCGTTCGTCTTTGACATATTTTGAGACGGCTGTCAAATCCTTAAGTAGCGTAGCCATAGTGTAATATGGTTTAGGCTTAGTCTGTTGCTTAGAGATTTTTACCTCTTTGCATATCGCTTCCCGCCCTTGTTCTAAGGCGGTAAGATCCATCGCCACCTCTTCTTCGGGCTTTATCTCATCATCCGCCTCATCTTTATCAAAGACCGTCTTATAGCCCTGTTTAATAACTTTTTTAGCGCTAGCGATAAATTTTTCGCCATCCACGGTGGCCTCCAAATCCGTTTGAATAAATTCTTGCGGCGGATAGAATATGGCCGTAAAACGTTTTGCGATGAGCTCATAAACGTTTTGTTCCTCCGGGCTAAGGTTTGTAACTTTTGTAGCCGTAGGAATGATTGCGTAGTGAGCCGTTATGTTTTTATCGTTAAAAGCACTCGATTTAATGCCGGGATCTGCCCCATTAGTAAGTTGAGCAAGCGAGGGTAGATTTTGTCCTACGTAATTTAAAATTTCAGAACATTGCTCGAATAGGTTTTCCGGTAGATATTGGCAATCGCTCCTGTTATAGGTTATTGCCTTATGCTTCTCGCGTAGGCTTTGCGTAATTTGTAGCGTTTTATCCGGCTTGTAGCCGAATTTTTTTGAACAGTCGGCTTGTAAAAGAAGCAAATTATATGGAAGCGGCGGGAACTCATTTCGTGTTTCATGCGTAGCTTTGGTAATTAAGCCGTTTTTGTTTTGCACCTTAGCTCCAATCGCATTTGCAAAGCCTTCATCGATGATTTTCTCATCGCTTTTGTATCGCATAGGAACAGTAAGTCCTTGCGTAGAAACGGCGGCGCTAATCGTATAATAAAAACTAGCCTTATGGTTCTCGTGTTCTACGTCTCTATTAACTATAAGGCCTAAGATAGGAGTTTGCACGCGCCCGACGCTTAAAACATCGTTATAGCCCTTTTCCTGCGCGATTTTAGTATAGGCTCGCGTTAAATTTATACCGACCAACCAATCTGCTTGAGCGCGTGAAAATCCGCACTCGCTTAGTCCTTTAAAATCGCTATTTGGACGGATATTTTTTAGTTGTGCGCGAATGCCCTTTTCCGTTAGATCTTGCAACATCAAGCGATAGATCTTCTTATCGGTTCCGGAGTAATTTAATATCTCATCGATTAAAATTTGCCCTTCTTCGTCTGCATCGCCGCAATTTATTATCTGTGTTATTTTATCGCTGTTAATCAGGGCGCAGATGATTTTTAACTGCTTTTTTGAGCCTTCGATAGGTTTATATTTGAATTCATCAATTTTAATAGGCAGGGCAGCAAAATCCCAACGTCTAAGGCTTTCATCATAATCCTCCGGCTTATATAGCTCTAAAATATGCCCAAAAGCCCACGTAACGACATCATTACCCTTTATAAAATAGCCGTCGCCTTTTTTTTGTGTGCCGTCTAAACTGGCGCCGATGGCTTTAGCCAGATCCGGCTTTTCCGCAATAAAAAGCCTCATTATATTACCTTTTAACACTGTAAATAGCCGCCTCTTAAGAGGCGGCGTATGACGGATTAAATTTCGCGCTCCATATCTTTGATACCACCTTTTGCTAAATCTACAAGCTTACTTTCGCCCTCTTTTTGTGTTCCGTCCTTGTCTACACTAATCGGAGCGATTGATTTAACTATGGTTCCTTGCTGTTTTATATAGCCGATTTCTACATTGGCAAATTTTTCTATCCCATCGATCAGCTGCATGAGCTTAGGGTATTTTTGCAACGTGCTATTATTATGAGCGCTTAGATTGTATGAAACCCCCTTGGCGCACATTGCGCCAAATTTATTTATGAGGCTGGTATCATTGTTTTTATCGAATGCATATCCACCCTCCCTTTTTGTTGCGTATAGAACTTGTGCGTCTTGCATTAGTTCCCCGGCCTTATTTCGAATTTCCGGTTGCAACTCTATTTTCATTTTATAATCTCTATAAGCTAACCCCCTTGAGCTAATCCTGGATTGCGACCAAAGATCGGCCTTAAGATAAACATCCTTATCGTTTTCGTCTTTTGCGTTTACGGTGATAGGAATTTTTGATTCCACTGCGCTTAAAAGAGCGTTAATCTGTGCTAGTTTCGACATCACGGATCTAGCGGTAGGCTTTACAGTCTTTCCCGCTTCATTCACATATTCCTCGTCTATCCCAAATCCCACTAGGGTTTTGTTTTTGTCAGGAAGCTCCGTTTTTGACACGAAAACCTTGCTAGTCTTGAACTCTTGATCATCGGCCATAGATTTTATAGGTGCCATTATTTTTTCCTTTCAAAGTTATTTCTGTTTTTTTAAGATTATCATCTTAGTATCGCCGTCATCTACAAATTTGGCGTCTGAATGGAACTCGAATACGAATTCGTTTCGTTTTTCTATCAGATCCACTCCGCCTAATCGTTGAATATCGGCTTTCATGCTTGTAAGCGTTTGGTTCTCAAAGTAGATAAACGCACCAAGACCTACCCCTGCTAATAAAAGCAAAACTAAAGCTATTGCTGCCCCTCTCACCCCCCAATTAATAAATTTTTTTGATCTTTCGATTGCTTCTTTTTGCTCGGTCAGTTTATTGTGGTATAGCTCCAGCTGCTCGTCTACGCCTTGTAGATGCTTTTGCTGGTTTTCGATAATATTTTTGCCGAAAATATCGTATTGAGAGGCGATATTTTCGAGCCTTTTTTCTATAGTATTATTAAAATTTTGAATCGTATTTAAATTTTCATTGAGCTCTTTTTCCTGGTTCTCAAACCTGGTTTTTAAATTTAACTTTTCGTAACTCTCTACGAAATCTTTAATATTGGCATAAACGCTTTTTATCAGTAAATTTTGATTGGTTAATTGCAAAAACTCCTTAGACGGAGCCTGTATAAAGAAGTTCATGATGGTATCAAAATAGTTTTTAATTGCGATATTGGTATCTTTTAGCGATTTTAGAACCGCGCATAGCTCCTCGTTATTTTTAAATCGCACCTGTAGGCCTTCGCAAATATTCTCTGATTCTTGCACTAAAAGTCTAAATTCGCCTACCGTTTTGCTATAATCTACGATATCGCGCCTATTTTCGCCACGCTCTATAACTATTCCGATTTTTTTGAATTGCGCTAATATCTTATCCGTTTCACCTTTTATATATGTTTTTAATTCGGGGGTTTCGGCCTGTAAAATAGGCATAGAGGCAAACAAATCGGGCTGCGTCTTTAATTTATCTTCACTTTCTTGTGGCCGAATATCATCCGTTTCGGCTAAATTTTGAATTATTTCGTTTTCTTCGTCGCTCATATCGTCCGGTAGCTCTTCTATGTCTTTGATCAATATGGGCTCGTCCATCCCCTCGGGGATGAACGGCTCTTGCTCTTGCGTCTGCATTACTGTAAAACCCAACAATCTTTTTTGATAGGCTCTTTGACGTAGTACCTAACTTTAGACTGATGATTTTTTAACTTATCGCCGCCGCCCAGCTCATCCTTCTCGATTATCATCTCGACTAGGCTAGGATTTTTGGCCTTCATCGCATCGTAGATATTTTTATCTACGAGTCTTAGGCTATATCCTCTGTTCCAATCCGCTATCGGCCAAAAACTTTGATCGCATACGTACTTCGGCCTTATGTTGGTGTAGGCCGAGCTTGCTAGAGCTGCGCAAGCACCCTCCAGTTTCGGACTTACCCTGGCAAATTTAGCCGTAATATTCTTCTGATTAAGATATTTGCCTTTATCGTTTGTATACTCGATATTGGAATTTAGGTTATTAACATCGCAAGGGTTGTTGAGATTGGTTAGAATTTCATCTCTTAGCTTCGTAAATTGCTCGTCTTTCTCCCCCTCTTGCCCCATCGGGCAAAGCTTTAAAAAGTTGTTTCTTGCCTTTAGCGTATTTTTCCACTTTTTAGCTTTAATGCTAAAATACCTATGCAGGCTAGGCTTACATTCGGCCGGCTTTTCGGAACTACTTAGGCACAAAATAGCTTCGCATGCGAGCCTCTTATCGCCCTGAAGCAACTCGAGTTGATCCGCTGCTTCGGCAAATGCAGAAACCGCCGAAAACATGCAACCGACTAAAAACAAATTTAGCTTTTTCATCTTTTATCCTTTCGTCTTTTTATGAAAAAAAAGCACGTTAACTGTCTCTTTTGAATGATTGACCATGTAGATAGGATGAAGCTCTATATCGGCCTCCACCCCGTTTCTCAAAAAATACTCTTTATATTGCCCGGTAATGTCGGAATTTCCTATAATGATCATTCTGTCTGCATTATGCGCCAGGTAAAATGCTTTTACGACATCATCGTCCGCAATAAATCTATCGCCCTGCTTATGGAAATACATATTGTAAGTCCAATCGACCTGCTTCAAAAAAGGATCTTTGGGCACGCTTTTAGAATGCTCCGCTATAAGCTCCTGATTTATCGTAACGGCTTCCGTTCCGTCTAAAACCACCGGCTCCGGCGGTTTGGAACAACCGCTTAATAAAACCAAACCGGCTATTAATGATATAACACCATTTTTCAAATTTACTCCTTTATGCAAATTCTTCATCATAATCTTCCTCTTCATCGTCATAAACAACTCCTTTTGCTTTATCTTCTTGGATAATTCTTTCAAAAGTTACCGCAATACGCGCATCGCGATCTTTTTTGTTTTGTTCCAAACTTTGCTCAGGGATCTCGATACTCGTTTCTCTTAGCTGTGCGGCAAGCTTATAATCATCTTCACTAGGCTGTTTTGATTTTCTTAACGTAGGCGAAATGCTTTTAAATTTATCGATGAAATACGGATCATTATAATAAAAGGCCTTTTTACATTTTATAAAGCGGCCGCCGCCCGCAATACGAATAAGCTCGTCTTCAAAAGGCATATCCATAAGCTCTTGCGGCAACATAAGGGCTCTGCTGGCGTCACTTTCGCTACCGCCGCCGCTTCCTTTACCGAATGATTTTGATCTGTTGCGAACAGTCTTGGTTCCAAGCGATTCACTTATGGCCTTCGCATCCTCTTGAGTATCCGGAGTAAAATAAATTCGACAAGCATGGTTTGATAGCAGGGTTTTTGCGCCATGTTGCCCATATCCATCGGGTTGGGCCATCTCTAGCTGCGAAGTGTTTTGATAGATCATAACGCTGCGCAGATTATACCCAGCTATAAATGCAATGGATTTGAGATAAATCGGCAGATACCCTATAGCAGAAAATTCATCCATAACTAACAATACTTTATATTTTAAATCTCGATTCGCTTGCGGTAGCTCCGTTGTATTGACGGTAAAAAGTTGTTGCCAAAAAGCATTTAAAATAGGTCTCGCAATAGGAAGATTGTTGGGCGTGACGCCTACATAAATCGTCATTTTCTTTTTGCGTAGATCTCTAAAATCAAAGTCGTTTCCGCTGGTAGCAAATCTCATATAATCTGATTGAAACATCTTAAGAGGGCCTTGAAAAGATTTTAAAACGCTATTTTTCATCTTACGTTCGGTTTCAACATAGGCTTTCATACGAATTCTTACCCTATCACTAATAAGGCCGCATTGTTCCAGAAATGTATAACTGCTATCAAGAGTATCAAGCTTGACACTGATGACCTCCCCGTCGCTACCTTCTTCCTCTATTTGAGTATCTAAACCTAAAATAGAGAATCTTAAAATATCGTAAAATGTCAGATCCAAATCAATTTTCTTCGAATTTAAAAAAGCGATCCCCAATCTTGTAGAGATAAGCTCTCCTAGTAGATAGGCGATACCGACAAATAGATCTTGAGATAGCTGCGACCACAGCGGATCGCCCGATACCGGAGGCGGAAAGAATATATTGGCAAGGCTATTTAACGTGTTATCGGCCTCGGGGGAATTTATATCAAAATAGGTCAAGGGGTTATAGCGATGAGTTTTACTAGAAAAAGGGTTGAATAGATAAACATCCTGGCCTAAAACCTCTTTGCGGTACCTGCTCGTAAAATCGAAGCACTCCTGTTTGATATCCTGCACGACGGCGCTTTGCTGCCAATCCATTAAATTTGGAATTACGACGCTGACGCCCTTTCCTCCTCGCGTAGCGGCGGCAAGGGATACGAATTGCTGGCCCGGGAAGCGAAGCAGCTTGCCATTGTATTTTCCGATTATGATCCCGTCGTTGCCGTAAAGTTTTCTTTTTGCAATATCGACAGAGGTAGCGAACCTAGCGTCTCCATATAATTTTTCTTTTTTAGGCAATAATAAAAGGATTGCTATAAAAGCTATGCAGATCATAAAGCTTATTGCAAGCGATTCATAAATTTTAGGATAGCCGTTTATTAACCCCTTAAAGGTAAAACTGGCGTTATAGTATTTGCTTAGCTTAAGGATCTTGCCATTTAAAGCTATATCTACTACTCCGGTTAGAAAGTAAGTGCCTATAAGCACGTAGATGGACAATAAAATGATCAGGGGCTTTGATAATTTCATAGCGCGTCTTCCTTAAAATTTCCATCTTTATCGCGCTTATAGAGCTTGCCGTCATGCAGCATCTCTACGATATGTCGCACCTTTTTGTCGGGTGTTAGATCTTCGCGCTTAAACACCACTACCGTATCGATTACGTCCTTTGCGATCTGCATAATCAGATCTTTGCCGGCGGCGCGAGCCTGTAAATTTTGCATGGCCATCATCACCAATCTATTAAAGCAACTAGCTACGCTTCCTGCGTGGCAGGAGGTCATGGTTCCGTTGTGGCCGCTAGATATAACATTAAGAAAATCATAAGTCTCGCCGCCCCTTAACTCGGCCAATATTATGCGGTTTGGCTTCATACGCAAGCATGCTTTTAGAAGCGTAGCCGAAGTTACGGCGTCTCCGTCTTTAGCATCACTGTCGTAAAACATCTGTTCTACGTCCTTGTGCTTCGTAAAGGTGATCTCGGAAGTATCTTCGATCGTTATAATACGCTCGCTAAGTGGTATGAAATCTATCAAAGTCTTCATAAAAGTAGTCTTACCGCTACCCGTTTCGCCGCAGATGACTAAATTTTTACCCTCTCTAACCGCCTCTTTTAATAGCTCTGCGGTATGTTGATCTAGGGCCTGATTGGCCACGTAATCATCGAGGCTATAATGCACTTTGCTAGGCTTTCTGATTACAATAGAGACCTGATTGTCCTTAACTACGGGCGGGATATTGATATGAACGCGCTCTCCGGTATGAAGTGTCGCATCAAGCATCGGCTCGGACTTATTTATATCCGTATTGTTGAATGCTCCTAAGGCCTTTGCAAAAGAGATCCCTTCATCATAACTAATAGATTTTTTCTCTTGCGTCCAATTTCCGAATATATCCTCACAAAAAAGCGTCCCATTGCCGTTTAGGCAAATTTCATTTATGGAGTCGTCCTTAAGATATTTTCCAAAAAGCTCGCTCGTAACGATGTCTAACATCTGCGATTTTGCTATAAACTCCTCTTCCTCTTGCTCCTTGCTTACCACTACTTCATGCTCTTGCGGAGAGGAGTGGGCGGCAGCGGTTTCTTCTATTGGCAGCACAGGGGCATCAGGCAGAAGCTCGGTCTCTTTTTTTTGCTCGTCAGAATCCGGAGTTGCGGCAATATCGGTATCGACTTCTTTTGCCGCGGTAAGACCGAATTCGGCCATGGTAGCATTTACGATAGCTCTAGCTTTTTCCGTTTCGTTAGCGTATTGCTCTTTTTCGCCCATTTTTTCTTACCCTGAGTTGATATACCTTGCTGAAATCGATATCTCTATTAACATAAACGCCTACCAGATCGCCCTGGTTTTTGTATAATGTAGGTTCTATATTGATGAATTTTTCAAGCGCGGTATTGGCCATTTGTTGAGTGGCTTCGCGAGTATTTTCCGTATAATCTCTGTTTTCGTTACTTCTGGTGCCGCTACCGCCATTTAGGCCTACATTTACGGCATCGTCTATTACGCTAAGCAGTATGGCCGCGCCAAATCTTTCAAGCCAATGGTGATCGACGTATCCCTCTATACCGCTACCGCCTAAAGAGTCGCTAGCGCCGCTATAAACCGGGATAATAACCCCGTTTGGCGTACGGATCTCTTGCCAAACTACGAAAATCCTATTTAGCCCGTCATTCATTTGGCCGCTATTGAAATATCCGGTAATATGCGAGCCTTTTTCGATCAAAAGGGTAACTCCGTTGGCAGAGTAAACGTCTTCGCTAACGGTGCAAGCTACGCCGCCTTGGATACTCGATACTAAACGTGTATCCAGCGAGCAGCCTATATAGGTACCTTTAAGCAGAAGCAGGTTCGGATCGAATTTACTTTTCTTAGCGGCCTTCGCCTCAAAAGTACCTTCCGAATACCCCTCCTCCGTTATATCAAATTCCGTCTTTTTGACAAGTTTTCCTTTAGCGTCGAGCGTATACTCGCCGCTGCTTAACGGATCGGGCTCAGACTCGCTTTGATTGGCCTCGAAAGAGGGTTCGGAACTTGTAGGCACTAAAATAGCGCCGGAATTTTTATAAACTTTAGGCTTAATTTGGCTTCTAGCGGCGGCCGGAGCGAAGGGGCTTGAATTTTCGTTTGCTCCGGTGTTTTCATTGATAAAGTCGCGCACGCTAGTGGTATCGGTTGATTCGGGAAGCTTAGGTAGCTCTTTTATGTCTTGCTTATTATTGCTATATTGCAGATCGCCCTTTTGCACGTTAGTAGCGATAGTTTTTTTCTCGGTTTCGTCGCTTGAAAAGCCGTTTATAAAGCCGCTTAGCGCTCTAAAACCTAAAAATATAGCTATTACGACCGTCATAAATATTACGGCGTAAATTTGCATACGCCTGGTTTTAAACTGCTCGTCTTTGAGCTCCACCGCTTCGCGCTGTAGATCTTCGTTTTGAGTGTTGTGCTCTTCGCTCATTCTAAAATCTCCCTCTTTACGCTTTGTTTGGTAGTATCGTAAGTTCTATCGAGCGGATTTTTGCCATATCCTTGATTTACGATACCTACAAGCTTATTCCCGCTTCGAAGCAGTATCTTTTCGGCGGTTTTATGGATTACCAAAACATCATATCTGCCATTTTTGTTTTGATGGGTATTTAGTATGCTTTCTTTATTCGCCTCGTCAAAAAGAAATACACTAGGAATAGTCTTGGTGGAATTAAAGCCCAAATAGGTAAAAATACCGTCGTCATATGCGAAATCGGGCGCTATAGTATCGCTTCCTTTGTTTACGTGCATTACGAAATTCCAATTTCTAGGTACGTTTACCTTTTGAATTTCGTCATTTAGCGCGGCTTTTTCGGTCGCTTGTTGATCCGCTAAAATTTGAGCTATCTTCTTCGCCTCTTTCTCTCTTTTTATCTCGCTAGGATAAACAAAATCAACCTTATAATTCACGTTGGTTTTGGAGTTTTCTTCCTCCAGCTGCAGATCGAATACGTAAACGCGCTTTGTAGTCGTTACGATTAAATTCGTCTTCCAGTCTTCGGGATTTGGTTGAATGACGGAAGCCCCTTCAAATTCTACCGCTTCGCCGCTTTCGTCAAACATCGTTTGCTGTTCTTTCGCATCTACGGCATAAGGTTTCGCCTTTATAAAAAGAAAGTTATCTTTCTCGGCCAGATCCCAGCCGTTTGAAAAGCCGCTTGCGATATTTACTATGCGCTCGTCCTCGCTAAATTTTAGCATCGAAACGTAGCCGCTGCGAACCTTAATCAAAAATACGTCATCGGCGTTATAACTTGCGTAGGTTATTCTCTTGTCGAATTTTGACGATTTGGGTATTTCTAGAGCGCCTAAACTAAGCGCTAATGCCAATAAAACTAACGCGGGTAAAATTTTCATATGCTTCCTTATCTAATTATTTCATCGTCTATTCGGTAGGCCGTGACTTTAAAACCCAATGGATTTTTAAGCCGCTCCTCTTCGCTTTGCGGGTTATCTGGGTAGTAATCATAGCTTAACGTAACTATTTTGGCTGCGGTACCTAAAATTTGAGGCTGAGCTCCAGTTTTTCTCGTCGTCGCATCAAAACGGATAGTAGCCGTCTTGGCGCCAGCGCTCTCGCCCAAAACTACGCTCTTAATATCGATAGAGACCTCATTATCGTTCTTTAAAGCTTCTTGGCGCGCACTCTTACCCTCGTAAATTTTACGATAAAGCTCCGCGATCTCCGGCGTAGATAGCATCTGCACTAGCAAATAATCCTGGTTTAGGATATTGTAATAATACCCCTCTCTAGCTTTTACGTATTGAGAGATGAAGTATTTATCCAGCGCTTCGTTTTGAGTGAGATCCTCTGTCTTTACAGTCGTAATGATATCCACCATTCCGGCATTATCTACCCTAATCACATAAGGCTCTACGGTCTTTAGGGGGGTTAGCATTATAACCGCGGCGACTGCAATAATAGCTATAGCCGCAAATATAAAAGCTACCGTCCAGGCGCGCCTGTTAGATTTTTCTACCAGGTATCGTATAGAGGCTTCATAGCTTATTGCCGAGGCTTCATCATTGTTTTCAATCTTAGGGTTTTTCACAAATATTTACCTTTTTTTTTAAATTACCAATTTATTTACGTCTGAGCTGTTGTTTACGGGCTGCCATTCGTCGCTATCGAACAACTCGCTCCATTTCTTATTGTTTTTTACCTCGGCCCTATTAGCTCTATCCTGAGAACTAAAAAAAGCTTCGTTGCCTTTTAAATTCGCATTCTTGCGGTTGGCGCAACCGCAAAGAAGCAAGCCGGCTAGTATCAAGACTGCGTAAAATTTAAGAGTTTTGAGCATAGTTTATCCTTCTGATCGCTTTTTTCATTTTCTGCCTATTAGTTTGCCGATACCTTTTTTAGCAGCTTTAGCACCTTTGATACCTGCGGAACCCACACCGATAGCACCTCTTGCTGCCCCGAGAGTTCCCCTAGCACCCAATATAGCGCTGCCACCGGCGACACCTACGGCACTACCGGCAAGTCCCATAGCGCGGCCAAAAGAGGAGTTGGTTGCAGATTCAAACGAAACCGCAGAGAGTTTTTCCGCAAGCGATACAGCAAGAGAACAAACCGCATTCGTCAGAATACCAAAAATAATACATAGCCCCGTGGCAGCAAAGGGATCAACTTGAATTGGAACATTATCCACTAATTTAGTTAGTTCTTCAAGAACGCTTCTTTCCCAATTTAAAACAAAACTAGTCAATAGGGAAAATAAAAGAAGTGTTATGAGATTTCCTATTATCATTTGCAACCATTGTTTAAAAACATTTTTGGTCATTCCGAAAATTAAAAAATAAAATGCTAGCGGTGTTAAGATCGACAAAATAAAAAAGGAAACCCAGTTGACAACTATAATTTTTAAATAGGGGAATGCTCCGATAAAAAATCCCAAAAAGATAAAAAAAACGCAAAAATACATTAAAAATCCATATAACACATTAGAGTTTTCAGCACTTGCCGAAACAAATGTTGCCAAAGTTCCAATATTTGATGCAATCGACCCAAGCTGCATAAAAGGATCAAAAGCACCAAAGGATGTCCCCCTTGTATATGCTCTTATTTCTTTCATGGCCTCAACTACGGTAGAAACCCAATCGGATGCATTTAAGGCAAGCAATATAAAGATAAATTTGACAAAAGCAATCCATAAAAACCCGCCAATAGTTTGTTCGCCCTTGCCATATAGCATTTTGTAGGTCTCAAACATAAGCCACAAAGACAAATATACAGCCAATAAATTCCCTGTACCGGATACAAGTTTTTCCAAATCGTCTATAACGCGATCTTGCTTATCTCCAAAAAAATTAGTTAATTTATTACCAATTTTAATAATAATATCATATAAACTCGATCCAGTTTGGGTCAAACTAGCTTGATCGGCCATTTCAAAATCCTTTTACTTATTCAATACTTAGTTTTTTATTGAACCTATTTCTAAAAATTTCATCATTCTTTTTTACCATTATTTCTTTTTGTCTATTCATATTTGCTAAAGCCAGCTCTATTTGAGTCTTCTCTGCCTGAATTTGAGCCGTAATCAAAGCTATAGAGTTGGCATAATCCGCAGACGACTTGATATCGCTACTATTTGCGGTGCTCTTCATCTGCTTGGCAATCCTATTGAGTTGATCCGAGTAAGTAGAAATTCTAGCGCTGCTGCTTTCTATAGCGATGGTATCCTTAAATACCTGCCTGGATTGGCTTACACACAAATTCTTTTCAACGGCATCTCGAATATCTCCGCACGGATCAGTCTTAAAGTATTTTTTAAAGAGCTTATCCGCTTGCTTATCGAGCTTCGAAACATTAGAAAAATCCTCGCCGATACTATCTATTGAGGTACCGAGATCCTTTGCGTTTTTATATATATCCTGAATCTCATTGATGAAATTTATAGCATCTCTTGCGCCGGTTTTAGTGGCTATATCGTCCGAATAGGCCTTTAACTCTGCCTTATAGTGCGACGTGGTATCTACCCAACGCTTCGCTTCCTTGGCAAATTCCATTGCCTGCTGTATAGTTTGGTTGGTTATTTGTGCATTTGCGGCTCCGTCGGCAACAGGAATTCCCGTTGCAAACATATTAGCGCATAGCGCTGCCGAGACAATAAAGCCTGATACCATTTTACCGATTGAAACTCTCATTTCTTACTCCTTAAATTTTAGTTACTTCCTAAAGAGCGGCATGCCGCCCTCACAGCGTGCTTATGATCTTTCATAGATAGCTTTGATGGCCTCAAACCTACCTTTGTAATCCAAATTCGGATCATCATTAATCTCTTCGATCTTTTCTACATAGGCGCTACCCGTCGATAAAATTTTAAGATAGGTTTTACCTATAGAGCTTAGATCGATCGATGCGATAGCTCGTTCACCAACCCCTTTTTTAATGATAAATCGATATAGAGTAGGACTGGTAGTCTTTACAAACGCAAATTCTTCTTCCGTAACGCTTAGTTTTTCATAATCATCAAAAGAAGCTTTAGGATTTGAGAGCAATAATACGGTTTCGCTTTGCTCTACTATTCCTGCCGCATATTTAGACTTGGCCAGATCCTCAACAGATTGCGTACCCAACACCAAAAGGCCGTTTTGTTTACGAATGGTCTTTTCTTTATTGTAAACCTCTTTGGCCACAGTCTCGTTTTTGATCCAGCTCCAGGCCTCGTCTACAAAAAGAACAAAGCGACGGCCGTCTGTTAAATCCAGTATTCGCCATAGCATGTAATAGGCTACAAAGGAGTTGATCTCGTCATCCTTTAATAGATTCGTTCCGTCGATCCCGTAAAGTATGGTGCTGTCATCGTTAAAATTTAACTCGTCGTATTCGTTGTCGAATACCCAATCGTATTCCCCGCCTCTAGCCCAAGCTTTAAGAATAGACTTTACGGAGTTTGTATCGCTGCTGCTCTCGGTCAAGCTTTGGAGCATAAGCGACATACCGTAACGCCTCTTTTTTGGATCGGGTATCCGGTCTAATACGCTATCGATCGCGATGAATAAATTTTCCTCCTCCATAGTGGTAAGAGTTTTACCGGTTCTTGTGGCCAGCATCTTCATCAACACTTTCAATCTTCGTCTATTTTCAGGCGTAGCCTCGCACATAAACGGATTAAATCCCGTAGATCGTCCGGCATTGATTGTAATATATTTTCCACCTGCGCAGATGATATTTCCCATCGCTCCTTTATCTTTATCGAGATAGACGAAAAACGCCTTTTTACGATTATCTGGAATATCGTTAGGAAATGTGCTTTTATTGTTAAATTTATGAAGTTGATCCAGCAAGAAATTCATAAGCACCGTCTTACCACCGCTTGATTGACCAAGAACGAGCGTATTGCCGAGTAAAAAATCTCCGAAAGTACTGCGATCATAATCGGTTTGATGGAAATTCATATAAAAAGGCTGCTTATTCGGCGTCTTAAAGATAGTGATAGCCTCGCCCCATTGATTTCCGTTACGTTTGCCTACAGGAAAATTATGAAAAGCTATCAAGCTGGCATAATTCGCCGAGGATATGGTATGAATTCTAGGCCTTATACCGAAATTAGCAGGAAATTGCGCAAAATATGTTGCAGGAAGCGCAATGCTAGCCTCTTGGCAGATAAAACCCTGCTCGTTAAGACGAGTAGAGATCAAATTTGCATCTTTAGCAATTTTATCCTTATCATCATTCAATACAAGTAACGAAAAATGATAGTCTCCAAATATTATCTCGCCGCTGGAAAGCTCGTCCCTGGCTAGCGCTAGATCCTCTATTTGACTTATGGCGTCGTCCTCGGCCGTGATAAGCCTTTTTTCTTGGAGCTTGATCTTAGCGCCGGCAAGCTTTTTATTGATTGGAACAAAACTTTGAGTGATGATATAATTGACGTCCTCATACATCAATTTATCGATAATCCCGGTAGAACTTACGCTAGGAAAGTCTTTGATTTCTATGGCTTTGGCAAAAGTGGATTCCCCGGTATTGTGCTTTAGCTGGATCGTATGGGCGGAAAATATCACTTCGTTTAAATTTCCGCTGATATACGAATAGATAGGGGCTTTTGGAACTCTAACAGGATGAAATTTGCCGCTTATCAAAAAATTATAAAACTCGAGCTGCGATGAAAATTTAGCCCCGTCTTTCTCGTATGTAGTTAGACGAGTAGGCTTAAAAGCGCCCAGGCGCTGGTCTATGTTTTGGCAGATACGACGAAAGCTCGATATAACGGCATTTAATTGTTTGATTTTGTCTTCTAGTTTGGCGCCCCTTAGCGTTACCTTATCCGCCCTTACGATCGGCGAATAGATTACCGTAATGAAAAGCTTATTTTGCTTTAAACTATTGCCCTTAAAGCTCTCGTAATATTTGTCGTTTAGACTTTGTAAAAACTCATTGTCAAATTTGCTATCAAAGCGCTCAGATATATTCATCCTGCAGTTGTGAAAGTAAAACGATACGTTTTCCTCCGCAAACTGCTGAAAGAAATTGTTTAGATTATCCTTGTTTACGCCTATGTCTATTTCATTTTCAAGCTCAAACGGCACGCCGGAAACTTGCCAGGTAGCCATAAAATCAAAATCCTTGGTAATTACTATATCCTTTACCAAGGTCTGATATGGAAGGTATCTGCCGATATGCGGAATTTGATTTAGCCCGTTGAGCGGAGTAAGCTTAGGATAGCCGAAATTTACAAGGTTTTTATTTTTCTCATAGGCACTGGCATTATAAGCTTTTGCTCCGTAAAACGCCCTACTCAAAGGATTGGAAAAGAATCTAATTTTAAGCATGATAAGCCTAAAGGCGTTATCATCTTTTTTGGTCACCTCTTTCATAACCCAAATTATGACCGGGATAAAAATCAGCAAATAGCGATTTGTAGCAAAAAAGATTAGCGTCAGAGGCACTACGGTAAAAATAAGAGGCAATATAGGTACGCCCGCAATAGTTGCGGGTCTGGTCATCGCCTTATAGACGAGCTCCTCGTTCATATTCTACCTTTTATTTGTGCATAAAGTAGTTGACGATCTCCGTAATTGAAATGAGTGCTATAAGTGCTATTGCGGGCTTTGAGAACTCTTGTTTCCAATCTGCACCGCCCGAAGCTACTTTGATAGTCGCAAAAATAGCCCATACCGCGATTGCAACGCCGCCGTCCATTGTATAAGCCCAGTCAGCAGCAAATTTTTTCACATCAAATTTAT